>JAOAAM010000770.1 GCA_026418875.1 Gemmataceae bacterium
TCGGAGATGTGTATAAGAGACAGGTTCTGGGTTGCGCGGGTGGGCTTTGATCACTTCGTCCAGCGTGTGTAACGCCGTCTCTTGCTGGCCATTCCGGTATTGCTGAAGGGCTTTCTCGATTTGTTCATGGATGCCCGCGCAGCACCATTTGAACTTCTTGCCGCTGCCACAAGGACATGACGCATAGGGGTCGATCATGGACTGGGTTCCGTGGACCGCCGAGTCGTATTCATCCGAAGTCTGGTAGCTATAGGATACGGGAAAGCGAGGTCGTCGGCGCGAGCGAGTTGAGCCGAGGCACAACGCAGGAGAGCGGCATGCGGATTCTGGTGGTTGGTAAAGGCGGTCGGGAACATGCTCTCGTCTGGAAGCTGGCCCAATCGCCAAGGGTGACTCGGGTTTTTTGTGCTCCGGGAAACGCCGGCACGGCGGGGCAAGCCGAGAATGTGCCGATCGACTCCACCCCGAACGACTTCGATCGCTTGATTCGTTTCGCCAAGAAGGAGAAGATCGGGCTGGTGGTGATCGGTCCGGAAGAACCGTTGGCTCACGGCTTGACCGACGCGATGCAGGCGGAGGGGCTTCGCGTCTTCGGGCCGACCAAAAACGCCGCTCGCCTGGAGGCCAGCAAAGTCTTCGCGAAGAACTTGATGCGGCAGGCGGACGTGCCGACCGCGGAATTTCGCACCTTCGACCACCCGCAACTGGCCCGACACTACATCGAGTCCCGGGAATACCCCCTCGTCGTCAAAGCCGATGGCTTGGCCGCTGGGAAGGGGGTGATTGTCTGCTCGACCAAGCAAGAGGCCCTGCAAGCCATCGATCGAATCATGGTGCAGGAGGAATTCGGTGCCGCGGTCGGTCGGCAAGTCGTCGTCGAGAAACGGCTCGAGGGGCAGGAACTCAGCCTCTTTTCTCTGGTCTCCGGGCGAACAATCCTGCCACTGCCGCCGACTCAAGACCACAAAGCCGTCTACGACGGGGACCAAGGCCCCAACACGGGGGGCATGGGAGCGTACTGCCCGGCCCCGATCGCCACTCCGGAATTGCTCCAGCAGATCGAGGAGCAGATCCTGGTTCCCACGGTCTCGGCGATGAAGCATGCTCGGATGTCGTACCGCGGACTGCTCTTTACCGGGTTGATGCTGACCAATCAGGGGCCGCGGGTCTTGGAATACAATGTTCGATTTGGCGATCCCGAGACGCAGCCGTTGCTCATGCGACTCAAATCGGACCTGCTCGACCTGCTCGAAGCCGTCGTGGATGAGAGGCTTGGCGACATCGACGAGAGCCGGATCGAGTGGGACCCCCGGCCGGCGGTGTGCGTGGTGCTGTGCAGCCAAGGATACCCGGGGCCTTATGTCAAAGGACGTGTGATCCAAGGTCTCGAGGAAGTGGCTCGGCTGCCCGACGTGCAGGTGTTCCACGCCGGGACACGCCAAGAGGGGGGCGTCGTCCTGACCGATGGCGGTCGAGTCCTGGGGGTGACCGCCTTGGGTGAGACACTGGCCGACGCCAAGCGACGGGCTTATGAAGCCGTCGCCCGAATCTCTTTCTCCGGGATGCACTATCGCAAGGACATCGCCGACAAGGCCTTGGCGGTGACGCCCACTCCCCCTGTCACGTCCGCTCCTGAAGGGGCGACGTCCTGAGCCGTCAGACGGCCGACTTGGCGGCGGCAATGAAGCGACGCAGCAATTCGGCATCCTTTCGACCGGGTGATGACTCGACGCCGCTCGCGACATCCACGGCATCGGGTCGAACGTGCCGAATCGCCTCGGCCACGTTGTCGGGGGTGAGACCTCCGGCGAGGATGAGCGGCACACCGGGCCGAAATTCCCGAATCACCTCCCACGGGGCCGTCTTCCCTGTCCCGCCCCACTGCCCCGCGACGTGAGCGTCAACCAAGACGGCGGCAGGTCGGGGTGCCCGCCGCAGATATTCTTCGACGCTTTGCAGTGAGGTGCGGCTGTCTCTTATACACATCT
>JAOAAM010000133.1 GCA_026418875.1 Gemmataceae bacterium
GGATCGCAGCAAGTCGCCGGGGCGGGTTCGCAGCAGACCGGCTTGGGCGGGCACGGAGCCGGGCACGGATCGCACGCCGGGGCGCACGGATCGTCACAGCAAACGTTGGCGCGGTGGAGTCGGCCCTTCAGGCGACCGAACAACCCGCCGAGCAACTTGCGGCGGCCGCTCTCACAGCACGGATCGCAGCAAGCATCGCCACAGGTCGAACCGCAACCAGCGCACGAGTTGCCGGAAGAAACGACCGCCGGAGCGGCCGGGGCGGCTTGGGCCGCTGGCGGAGCCGGGTCGGCACCGGCCAGCCAGGCCGAGGTGAGCATCAGGAACGCTGCATTCACGTTAAAAACCTCCAATGGGGATATTTCCGCGCGGGTCCCTGGCCCGGGTCGGCCTGCCCGTGGGGTGAAGCAGTCGTACCCGGCCTTCCCACTTCTAACTCGAACTGGCCTCCTCCCGTTCCCCCGCGTCCCGCAGGTTGCCCGGGCCGAAGGTCTGGTCTGTTTCTTCGGTTCACCCTTTTTCCAGCTTTAACTCCCTCGCCTCTTTTTCGCCGTGCCAACTATGTTTCTCCCCTTCCCGCAACCGCTTGCATCGATCACGGCCTCCTTGAGACTCTTGACAATGGGCGAAACTGATCGGACTCGGTAAAACTCTCCAACAATGACTCCCCCCAACCAACTCCCCGAATGGGTCGATATCGTGGACTCTGACGGTCAGGTCATCCGTGCCGTCCCACGCTCCGTCATGCGACAGCACCGACTTCCCCATCGTGCTGTCTACGTCCTCGTCTTCGACTCGCATGGCCGGCTCCTCATCCATCAACGCACACTCACCAAAGACGTCTATCCCGGTTATTGGGACGTTTGTGTGGGCGGCGTGCCCCAAGCCGGCGAGTCGTTCGACGAAGCAGCCCTCCGAGAGACCGCCGAGGAAATCGGCGTCGCGGTCGCTCCCACGCCGCTCTTCCATCTCCGCTACCAAGACGAGCAAACCGACGTCTTCGGTGCCGTCTACCGACTGCATCACGACGGGCCTTTCCACTTCCAAGTCGAGGAAATCGTTCAAGGGGAGTTCGTCCCTGTCGATCACTTGCCGCGGCTGATCCAGGAGCGGCCTTTCTGTCCTGATGGACTGTTCGTCTGGCGAGAATATCTCCGACGTGCCTGCGACACGCCGTCGGAATCCGGATGAGTCCTCATATGGGGCAACGGCCGCGGGTCCCACCCGGATCGTCTACGCAGGAGACAGCAGAATGAGCGCGAAACAGCCGAAACTCGAAACAGCGACTTTAGGCGGCGGATGTTTCTGGTGTGTCGAGGCTGTGCTGAGCCGCCTGCGCGGCGTCGAGAGAGTTGTCCCGGGCTACAGCGGCGGCAAGACCGAACGGCCCACTTATCAGCAGGTGTGCACCGGGGCAACCGGACATGCCGAAGTCGTGCAGGTCACCTTCGACCCCGCCGTCTTACCTTACCGCACGTTACTTGAAGTCTTTTTCGCCACGCACGACCCCACCACGCTGAACCGGCAAGGGGCCGACGTGGGCACGCAATATCGATCCGTCATCTTTTATCATTCGTCCGAACAACGAGAGACCGCGGAACAACTGATTCGCGAATTGAACGACCAAGGCATGTGGCCCAATCCGATTGTGACGCAGATGGAACCCGCCGGGCCGTTTTATGAGGCCGAGGATTACCACCACGATTACTACCGCAACAACCCGGGACAGCCCTACTGCCAAATCGTCATTAACCCGAAAGTGGCGAAATTACGGGAAAAATTCGCCCACCTTCTGCAAGCGGAGGTATGAACCGCACGAGGAATCTGTCATGAATCTTCCTCTAGTTGCCCGGATCCGACAGACGCAACCGCAACCGACGGTGGCTGACGTGGCGGCCGAAGTGCGACAACAATGGCAAGCATCAAGCCTCACCCGCCGACTCAAGCCCGGAGCGCGAGTTGCCATCGGCGTGGGTAGCCGCGGCATCAACAACATCCTAGTCATCGTTCGGACGACGGTGGACACACTGAAGGAGATGGGCTTCAAACCGTTTGTCGTGGCCGCCATGGGCAGCCATGGCGGGGCCACTCCTGCGGGTCAGCGGGAATTGCTAGCGGAATACGGCATCACCGAGGCCGAGTTGGGGGTCGAAGTC
>JAOAAM010000810.1 GCA_026418875.1 Gemmataceae bacterium
AGACGATTTGGACGAGCGAGAGCAAGGTGCCGTGGGCGTGAGCCAGCGTCCACATCAACCGTCGCATGCGGTATTCCGGGTCGAGGTAGGTGCCGACCTTGAAGCCGTGCAGCGCTTCCAAGCCGATGCCCAGGGAGAGAAACACGAGCAAGCCCCACCAGCCGACCAACTGGTGGCGCCAGGCGGTGCGGCGGCGAAGTTCGGCGAGGTCATTCATTAATCGTCACGTCCGGGTCGCGGCGAGAATTCAATAGTCGACGCAGGAGCGGATCGTCGCGGAGTCCGTCGGCGGTCAACGGGAGGCCGGGGCGGGGCGAGATGGTGCGTCGATCCGCCAGCCGCCGCCACGCTTCCAGTTGCTTCCCGCGCCCCTCTGCGGTGGCCAGGGGATCATACGGCAGCGAGGTGCCCTCGACCGATTGCAAGGCACGGTGCAACAGTGTCCGCACCATGGGGTAGCGTTCTTCGCTCAAAAAACGGGTCAGGAAGGGGGCGAACCAATCCGTGCCGCTGGCTCGCTGGGCGGCGGGTTGGCTGAATGCCCCGGCGACCACCACTCGGGTTCGGGCGTCCTCCGTCGCCAGCCAGAGCAACGCCGCCGAGATACGCTCCTCATCGGGAGAAAGGGCGACCCGACGTTTGGCGCTTCCGGGCCAGTTCGCCAGTTGTTGTTGTGTCCAGCCGAGCGACTTGTCCAGATGGCACAAGTTGCACGCATGCGGCTTGCCCGTGCCACGGCTGTCCTCGATGCGCGGCACTTCGATCCGATGCGATCGATGCGTCGTCAGCAGCGAGAAGACGAGATGCGGCATGTGACAATTCATGCACTGGCTCCCCGGGCTGTCGGCGGCATGGCGGGTGTGTTCCACCAGCCGATCGCGGTAGTCCGCGTGGCATTGCAGGCAAACCTCGTTCGTCCGCATTCCCGGCTTCAGCAGCATGTTCGGATCGTCGCCGTGGAGCTGGTGGCACGACAGGCAACTCATCGCCCCTTGGCCTTGCTGATAACACGGCGAGAGCGCCATCCCGTTGTACTCCAGGGCCGTGGTTAGCGGCGTCCCGTCGCCCCAGAAGCGGCCATCGTGCTCCGGCGGCGGCTTCCCAGCCAGTTCGGCTTGCTGCCGCTCCGACCAGAACACATGGTTGAACCGCGACAGCTCGAGACCGGCAACATACGGGTCACGGTGCGTTCGACGATCCCACGCCTCGGGCTTGGGAACGAGCGCTCCGTGGCAGCGGGCGCAAATCTCGTCGCGACGTTCGACACTCAGACGCCGCGGATTCACGATGCTTGGGTCGCCAGTTCCCGACTGTTCCAGGCGAAAGCGACGAGCAGGGTTGTGATTCAAACGAACGTGGTACTCCCCCGGGCCGTGGCAGGCCTCGCAGGAAATGCCCAACTCGG
The DNA here is from genome assembly GCA_026418875.1 of Gemmataceae bacterium. GTDB lineage: Bacteria > Planctomycetota > Planctomycetia > Gemmatales > Gemmataceae > CAKZUU01. The sequence goes on from JAOAAM010000810.1 coordinate 1,406, forward strand.
CGGTCTGCGTGTCGTAACCGACCACTCGCCCCCTCGGGTCAAAAACCGGGTTCTTCACCGGCCCCGTGTTGTGGCAGTAGAGGCAGGTATCGTTCCAGGAGAACGAGCGGCACTTCGCCCAGAAATCCGGACTCTCCGGTGCCAGAAAGGCACCGTGCGTGTGAACCCAACGCTGCTCGACGATGTGATAGAGCACCGGCAACCGCGTGTATCGCCCATTCGGCTCCCGATGCAAGCACTCCTGGACCCAATGCGAACCGACCAGCCGATCGACGCGAAATTTGCGATAAACCGGAGTCCGCAGCCGCGGATCGTTCGGCTGATTCGCTTTCGCCAGCGACCATGCCGGATCGACTGTCGTCATGAAGAAAGCATCGCCCTCGCGCGTCAACCGGGTCGTAATGCCTTGGTACTCATACTCGACTTGCTGGAAGTTGCCTTTCACGTTCTCTGGGGTGGCCTCCCGCGTCATCGTGCGGTGGTAGGTGCGGTACCACGAATCGTAATGATCGGCGTGGCACTTGGCACAGGCCGTCGCCGGCACGGACCCGACCGCATGCCAGTCCGCCGGGGCACCGCCTTCGGTGGCCGACTGATCCAGCCAGGCAGCCAGGGTCCCGACCAACCCCACGACGACCAGGCCGGAGATCAAGCCCCAAACAATCCCCAAAGCGCGGACGGTCTGCGGTAAGATCGCAATGGCCAAGATCACGAGTGCCACGGTCAGACCCAGCGTCGTCATCGCCGAGCAGCTCCAGTGTGAGGCGAAGTGAAGTCCGCGTTCGCCTTGGTCTTGTTCAGCTTATCCGGGGAAACCCCGGTCGGTGAGCAAAGTCGTCGGGGACCGGGCGAAAAGTCGTGTCTCTCCGTGCCAACGTGATGCGGCGATTGCCCGCTCAATCCTCCGGCAGTTCGTGGCGGCAGCCGCGATTCGCCGAGGATACATCCAGGTTTCATGAAAAATCCGCTCGCCGAGGTCCCATCTCCAACCTACGGCTACAAAGTAGTTTTGCCCCACCGAGGAGGACGCGACCATGAGCCGCTGGCCTGACTTGAGCCGTCGAAAGTTCCTGACCGTTGCCGCTGCCTTGATGGGTGCGGGTGGCTTGGCCCGTTCGGCCGAGGAAAAACCCGCCCGTCGGCGGGTCTTGCGGCTCGCCCACCTTACCGACGTCCACCTCCAGCCGGAGAAGCAAGCGGCCGAAGGCTTCGCCAAGTGCCTCGCTCACGTTCAAAGTCAACCGGACAAGCCGGACCTGATCCTCTTCGGCGGCGATAACATCATGGACTCGTTCGACCAGACCAAAGATCGAACCCGCATCCAATGGGAGTTGTGGCACCGAGTGCTGAAATCGGACTGCTCCCTGCCGTACCTCTCCTGCATTGGCAACCACGACGTGTGGGGGTGGGGGAAGAAGTCGGGAGCCTCGCCCGAAGAGCCGGGCTACGGCAAGGCCTGGGCGGTCGAAGAGCTTCGCCTGCCGAAGCGGTACTTCGCGGTCGAGAAAGCCGGTTGGAAGTTCATCATCTTGGACAGCACCCACGTGGGCGATAGTCGCCACGGATACTTGGGAAAACTCGACGACGAGCAATTCGACTGGTTGGCCGCGGAACTGAAGGCGACCCCGAAGGACAAGCCAATCCTGATCCTTTCGCATATTCCCATCTTGGCGGCGTGTGTCTTTCTGGATGGGAACAACGAGAAAACCGGCGATTGGGTCGTACCCGGGTCGTGGATGCACATCGACACTCGCAAATTGACCGCCCTGTTCCATCAAAGCGGAAACGTCAAGGTTTGCCTCAGCGGCCACACCCACATGGTGGACGAGGTGAATTACTTGGGCACGACCTACTACTGCGACGGGGCCGTCTCGGGTGCCTGGTGGGGCGGCAAATACCACCAGTTTGGCGAAGGGTACGCCCTGATCGACCTCTACGACGATGGCACGACCTCCCGCGAATTCGTGACCTACGGTTGGGAGGCGAAGAAGTCGTAGTGGAGGGAAGGTCGAACACCGCTCTTGGGGAATTGCCGGGCGACCCGTCCTCCTCAGGTCGTTTCGCGCCGGTGCTCAGAACTCCCCCTTGGACGGGCGGTTCAGTTTTCTTGGTTTCTTCATCGAATCTACACATTGCTCCGGTAGAACCAACGAGGACAAGGGGGACAGCGTGGCCGGGAAGCCGCGGGATTCGAGCGAGGGAGACGGCACGGTGACAGTAGCTTTCCGCGAGATCATCTCGACCCGTGCGCAACGCCGGGCGAGCACTCCCGAATCCAGCACGGGCAAACCCAAGTTTGAAGTCGAGAAGTTGTCTTTCTGGTACGGCAGCAAGCAAGCCCTGTTCGACGTCAATTTGAACATCCCCGAGCGTTCGATCACCGCATTGATTGGTCCGTCTGGGTGCGGCAAATCGACCTTCCTCCGTTGCCTGAATCGGATGAACGAGTTGATCGACCAGACGCGGCACACCGGCTCAATCCGGCTGGACGGGCAGGATATTTACGGTCGGGTCATGTATTTGGGCGAGTTGCGCCGCCGGGTGGGAATGGTTTTTCAAAA
>JAOAAM010000130.1 GCA_026418875.1 Gemmataceae bacterium
AAGCCCAAGTCGAGATTCGCCCCGAGGATCTGACCATCGAGGTGATGCGTTCCGGCGGCGCGGGGGGGCAGCACGTCAACAAAACCGAGAGTGCCGTCCGCATCTGGTACAAGAAGGGCACCCCCGAAGAGCTGGAGGTGAAGTGCCAGGACGAGCGGAGTCAGCACAAGAACCGGGAACGTGGCATGCGGATATTGCGGAGTCGGCTGTACGAGCGGCAGCAGCAAAAACTGCACCAGGAACGGGCCGAACAGCGCCGCACCTTGATCGGCTCCGGAGACCGCAACGATCGCATCCGCACCTATAACTTCCCGCAAAACCGGGTCACCAACCATCGCATCAACCTCACTCTGCACAAACTCGATGCGATCATGGCCGGCGAATTGGACGAACTCACCACCGCCTTGCAGGAGTTCGACAAGAAACAGCGGCTCGAAGCCGCCTCGAGGCAATGACCCTCGCCGGAGAACCACGCGCGGAGATGCAACACCGGCAGCCACGCCCGCCCCAAAGCGGCGGGCCTCCCCTCAATCCAAGCGCATGAGGAGCCAGGCCAACGCGGTGAAACCCAACCCGAACAGCGACAGGATGCCGCAGTCGATCAGCACATTCACCAGATCGGGGTTGGGGACGAGCAGTTCTTGGTAAGCGTCCAGCGCCCAAGCGTGCGGGATCAGCCAGCTGACCTGCTGCACTTGTTCGGGCATCTGGTCGCGGGGCATGAGGCAACCGCTGACCACGCCCAGGACGAGGACCAACAGCGAACCGTAGATGGAGACCTGCGATTCGGTGCGAGCCACGCTGGCGACGAGAACGGCCAACCCGACGGCAGCCAAGGAGGTCGCCGCGACCACCAGCGGCAACATCGCAGGGAATGGCCCCCAGGTCATGCCGAAAATGATCCGCCCTGCAGCCAAGAGGAACACCCCTTGCCCCACGGAGATGAAGTAGCACGGCAGAAGTTTGCCCAGGAGGATCTCGGCACGAGACAAAGGCGCTGCCCGCAGCCGCAACAACGTACCTTGGCGTCGCTCCCCGACAAACAACCAGCCGACGTTCAGCACGAGGAAAAACGCGAACATCACCGTGGCAGCGGGAACCAGGATCTGATAGCGGACCGCACCTCGGCTGAGTTGGAAACCCGCTTCCGACTGGTACATGGTCAACGCGCCTTCTTCGGGTTTCGCCGGCTCCGAGCGGGTCAACGAGGCCCAGTTCTTGGCCCGCAAATCGTACTTGCGGAAAATTTCCTGGAGCGACTCTTGCACCCCGACGCCGACTTCAAGCCGTTGTCTCTCATTCAACGCCTTGAGCGGTTTGAATTTGGACCGGCCGAACGGTGCCGACACTTCGACCCGTTCCGCCATTTCGTCGATGAATTGTTTATCGCCGATTTTGTCGAAGGCCCGGCCGATCATCCACGGCATCACCACGCGCAAGAGCGAAACCTGAGCCACTTGTTTGATGATCGAGGCAGCCAGGATCTGCTTCGGATCCTCGAGGACTTCCAGCCCCAGAATCTTTACGTCGATACCGTCGCGGAAGAAGGGATTGATTGCCGGCTGCCCGCCGGTGAATTTATCGTCGAGGAACGAGCATTGGTGGACGCGGCGGCTGAATTCTGGGGTGAAGACGAGGATCGCGGATCGTTTCCCGCGGCGGACCAATTGTTCGGCCTCTTGCCGTGTCGGGATCACCTCGACCTTAATGCCCCCGGTTTGGGCCAGGTCGTCACGCACCACTTCGGACCATTTTCTCCCCGGGTAAGGCCCCGGGTCCGGCGGCAAACCGGCGTCTTCGTCCACCACGCTGATCCGCAGGCGGTCGTCCGGCTTCTGGCCAAAACTCTCACCCAATGCGACTCCCAGCACCAAGATGAACAGCAAGGGCATGGTCAAAAGAATGATCGCCGCCCGGGTGTCTCGAACCAGAACACGCAGGTCTTTTCGCGCCAAGGTCCAGATGGCCATGTGTCACTCCCGGCAATCCCGTCGGGGGCGGAACCGATTCGCTTGTCGAGGATCGTTTCGTGGGGTCTTGAGTCGTTATTCGGGGTTGTTCGGTGCCTCGTACAC
>JAOAAM010000152.1 GCA_026418875.1 Gemmataceae bacterium
CCTCTACGCATCCTCGCCGCACTATGCACCCGCCGCGCCCGTGAAGCCATCTCGGGAAGCGAGTATTGAGAGCAGAACACCTCCGCCGCAGCCTCGGGGGTACTAGGATAAATCGTTGGTTCCGTTCCCTGAGAACAAGAGGCAGCGTCCCCGTGATCGCTGACGTTGGTCCACTCAAAATATGCGTTTATCTCGTCAACCATTCATCTCCGAACGAAGAGGATAAGTCCTCGGAATGTCATCGATACATCGAGAAGATCATCACAGCGATCGTATCCAATCTTGTTTCGGCGGCATCGCGATGCCACATGTTGCTATCCCTCCACTAGGGAAATCTGTAATGTTCGTGCTTTGAAAATGGTTGTTGATTGAATGACAGAATTCGAGGATGTGAAAGGCGACCGTTATTGGGATGAAAGCCATGAGAAGTGGGAGAGAGGACTGTTGACTTGCCCGCACACCAGCTAGCTTAACCCGACTGCTCGGATCGGCCTTCATCTCCATCGCAGAAATCATCAAAAATAGGAGACAAAAAGCGTTTACGCTCTAGATTTGTTGATTTTTTATTCGTGCATCGCGATCGGTCGTCCATCCGTGCAGAATCGTTAGTTCCCTCGGCCTTTAAATCTGACGAAGATTGCGAGGCCTCATTATCATCATACTTGGACGAGGGCCCTGCGGTCGAGCCTTCGGGATGGCACGCCCCGAGTCCGCCCTCAAGAAAGATCCGACTGATCAACTGCGTCGCGGTTTTTCTCTCGGAAGTCGTCGCCCGCTTTTCGGCCGATCCTCGGTTCGAAAATCGCGGGGGAATATCATAGGGTATCGGCACGATTGAATTTTCGGCAGCCTGCAACTCGCGGACCAGCCGCTGTGTGGCTTCAAAGTTCTCGGCGCTGGCCGCAAGCCGTGATGCAAGCTCGGACACCTCGGCCCGCCGCTGAGGTTCTGCCTGCGTGAATTGTTGCGCCTTGGCCAGCAAGAGCCGGACCTGCGACCAATCGAGCGATTCCGAAACAGTTGGTGTTTCCGCCGCAAGAACATCAGCCGATTGGGACTTCCCCTCTGGCGTAGCTGCATGGCGAGTCTCTCCGCCAGATTCGAGCATCTGTTGTAACAAGGCGGTCAGGCGCTGTAGTTCGACTTGTTGGCATTCAAGCTGGTGCTTCAGCGACGCGACATCATCACGAGTGCTGCTGACAAGCTCCATCGTCTCTGACATGCGCCGGCCGACCAATTGGACTCCTTCGTGCGTTGCGGAGACGGTGTCGCCCACGTCTGATAAAAGTGCCTGAAGCTCTGCGGAATGGGTCTCTAACGAATGGTTTAATTTATCCAACGTACTTCGGAAACTGTCGTCAATATTGGTCAGCTTTTCTAGCGTGAGAATGCTGCAAAGAGCTGGATCCGCTTCAATTTCTCTTCGAAAAAAATAATGAACCAACTGAACCAGCAAGGGTTGACCGCCTGTCGGTTGCAACGAAATGAACACGGCCAGATTCGTGAAACCTGCCGTGCTAAGTTCATCGGCAAGATTCTTTAATAGCTGTTGGGATCGCTTGAGATGATTGACGGGTTCGAAACATTGCTCAAGAATGCGATGATGCTCATGAATGACGTCGGCAAGGCTGGCTCGATGGCCTGGAATAAGACCCTTTTTCCGAGCTTGATGCAGTTCGGCTCGCGATAGGCGACAGAACGTCGCGTGATCTTGAGGAAGATGCATCTCGGGTATGGAGGACAGGAACGCATAAATGTTTTGTTGAAGAGTCTTTTCGTCGCGTGGTGAAAAAACGGTCCTCCAAGATCGCCGTATCGCGGGGCCGGCCAGTGCCAAGTCTAGGATGTTCCAGGCCTTCTCCGTCGCTCGAGCCATCGCTTGTTCAAACCGAGCCGACTTGTCGCTGAGCCGTTCGCCGAGAAAGCCGATCAACGACTCCGCTCGATCGCCGAGAACTTGGTGGATGGCAAGGACTGACAGTTGTCGCATCAAGCTCATGTCGGCGCTCCCGGGATTCACGACGATCGAGGCGGGGCAAGATATTGTCGGATACGATGTTCGCCAATTTCAAGGTCAAAGAATGCTGAGCGACGTTTCATTTTGAACCTGACGTGGGCTGGCAGGCCATCCGCAAACAAACGTACAACGTGGCCGGTCTCGTCAAGAATTCGAGCTGTGGGAGCGACAATCTGATTGTGGTTCACGACCTCGGCAAAAATTTCGACAACACCGCGCATCTCCCGAGCGATTTTGTGATCCCAGATGTCGACATCAGTGCCGGAGTCAAAGTCATCCAAGGCTTCAAGTTGTCGGTGATCGATTCGGTCACCGACGCCGATCAATACGCATTTCACCATATTTCGTCGCCCGGAGGCAATTTCAGAGCACAATCGTGCCGTATAGGATTGAACAGCGTCCATATCGTCGATGTGCCCGTCCGTCAGGAAAAGGTACATGCCGCGTCGTGCATCACGAAACCGGTCAACAAAATACTTCATCGCGGGCAACAGATGCGTCCCACGGCCCCAATCGTGGTCTTTGGGACCGGTCAAGGACAGGCTGCGGACCTGAGACGCAGTGAAGTCGCCGACGACTTCGTAGCCTCGGCCGTCGTCGCAGGCCCAATAGATGACCGTGGTACCGCCATCTTCATCGAGGTTATCGGCCAAATAAGAAATGAATTGCCGTGCCCACGGCTCGACAATATTCGGAGTTGGCTTCACGAAACCGCTACGGATCGCGTCCTGAAAAGCCAGTGAGCGCAGGCTCTGGACCCGACGACCGTCAATTTGTTGTTCTTTCAGCCATCCTCGCTGCCGATATGCCTCTAAAACGTCCTTCGGCACCTCACCCGACAAGCCACGGCCAAACCAACTCTTCATCGAGGCGCTGGCGTCGAGGGCAACTCCTGTTTGCCAGCCCTCGGCCATCTCACCGTCTGGTTCCATCAGGATCGTGAAGCTAACTTCGATTTGATCCCCAATGGGACGCACGTTCACCTCGCCAAACTCGCGAGCTACCATGTATGACGGTAATTGGTGATTTAATCCCTGCTGTGCCATGGTGCTCTGACTCCATCATATTTAAGCTTAATATTCATCATCGGCAGGCCAACGATCGAAAGCTTCGTCGGCTTCGATCGCAAAGATGGTTGCGTTCGAGCCATGGTTTAATAACGAACCAAGGCCTCTCTAAGGTCCTGCACAATCCGGTGACCGGGTAATTCGAAAATGAACGAATGGGAGTTCCGCGGAAGCTCAAATCGCAACAAGGCGGGGACTCCGCGCGAATAATCGACGACGACGCGACCGTCGGGAGTTAGCACACGGCCGTGCGGCGCGACAATCGAGTTTTCTGAAACAACCTCGGCAAAAATCTCTTGAAGTTGACGCATCTCACGTGCCAGCTTGTGATCCCACAAGTCAATGGGTTCGCCCGAGGGCATCAACAATCCCGAGCCTTCGAACATGTCATCAAGCTCGGTCAATTGAGCATGATCTACTTCTTCACCGACACCGATCAAAACCAATTTGCAGAAATTGCGTTTTCCGGCGGCGATTTGCCTCGCATACGCCAGGCAATACTGTTTCAACTCCGGTAGATCCTCGATGATCCCGTCGGTGATAAATACACAAATCGCCCAGGGGTGGTGGCGGAATACGTCGTCTACAAAATGACGCACCGGGGGAAGTAATTTCGTCTTGCGTCCCCATGACAGCTGTTTGGGGCCCGTTACCTTCAGCGTGCGGGCCTGTTGCTGGTTGACCACCCCGATCTCTTCGATCCCGGAGCCATCTGGGTTGCACGCCCAATACAGGAGATGTACCGTACCCGATGAGGAGAATTTGGCGAGGTACTCCGCCATCGCGCGGGCCACCGGCTCCACGACATTCCCCACGCCGGATGCCGACTGAAATATCGGACTCAGTGGCGTGTTCGCACCGTACATCTTTTTCATCGATGCAGAGCCATCCAGTGCCAAGCCGCAGCCAGCACCCTCGATGTCCGGCTCCATCAAAATAGTCGCGACAATTCGGAGACCGCCGGACGGTGAGGGGTACACGTTCACCTCGCCGAACGGCTCCACCGGGTGTAGCAGTTGGGTCATGAGGGCGGTAACTCCCAATCAAAACGGACCGATGCTCGAGTACATGATGACGATGCGGCCAAGGCATTGCACGCAATTTTGTTCGATCGAGCTCCGCAGAGAAGTACTTGCGAACCAGCTGCCGGGAGTTTGGCCGCCCCGGAGGCTGGCCCTTTGGGCCACTCCCATGGCAAGCATGACTTGAACAGAACCCTCTACCGGTGAATCTTTGTGGTTGAGCAGCTTCACCCGACGGCGGCCGCACTCTCGGGGGCATTCGTTGAATTTCGTCTCATAATGTGCTAGACAGATCAGCCGACCCCAGACAGGGGCTTGGCTTGTCGCTGGGGACATGAGCGGACGGTTCGGGTACTCCATCGATTCTGTTTAGAGCGGGCAAATCGTGGTGAAAATCTTGTCTACGGGGCGCGGTGGTCCTGCTCGGTAAAACCAACGGCCTCGACCTCGACAAAAAAATCCGGTTCAAACCGGTGCCGTGCAAGAATCGCCAACCCATGTTTGGGTCCAGACTAAGTTTCATTTCCAGGAGCCATTTTTTTCTCTTGACGTCCTCTGCGGGTCGCGTTATCCCCACGTGGCTGATTTGGGGGCCGGCTCGATCGGGGGATGGGTCGGCCTCGAGATCTTGGTCCTTTCTCGCCGCTGGGGGCTGCATGACGCCACGCTCGCTGCTCGTTGTCGCTTGCCTCGGCCTGGTCGGTTGCCTCGGCACTCACTCCGCCCGGATGCAGGCGCCGGAAGAAAACGACCACCGCGAGTGGGACGTCCGCACCATCGGCGATGTCACCGACGTCGGGGCCCAGCCCGAAATCCCCGTGTTCGGCTTCGGGCTTGTGGTCGGACTCGACGGCACCGGCGGCGGATCTCCACCACGCACCGAGATCCGCGATTACATCGAGAATGAACTGAAAAAACGAGGCCACCGCAACGTCCACTCGGTCCTTGAAGATCCAAATAACACCATCGTCATCCTGGAAGGCCGAATCCCCGCGAATTGCCGAAAGGGCGAGGCCATCGACATCCGGGTTAGTTTGCCCCCCCAAAGCAAGTGCACCAGTTTGAAGGGGGGATATTTGCTCTCGGCGGAGTTGTTCAACTGGGAGAACTCGCGCAACATCTCCACTCGTGTGCCGGAACAAATCCTCAAAGGCCATCCGCTGGTGAAAGCCGAGGGGCCGATCATGACCTCCTTGCAGGGGATGGTGCGGTCCGCCGACGAGGGCGAAGGCTCGGATGATCCGTACCGGAACGAAGACGCTTCGTTGAAAGAGGGGAGCGTGTGGGGCGGGGGCAAGGTGCAGATCGATCCACCTCTGACGCTCCTGCTTCGGTCGAACGTGCAATCCTCGCGGCTGGCAGGGCTGATTGCCGAGCGAATCAATGCGACTTTTCCGGGGGTCCGTTACGGGCCGGACGGTCTCGCGGCGGCGAAGAACAAGGCCGTGGTGGTTCTCGGAGTGCCCCTGCACTATCGCCACGACCTGGAGCATTATCTTCGAGTGGTTCGGGCGATTCCGTTGGACCGCATGCCCAACTCGCAGACTTCCTACCATCGTCAGTTGGCAGAGCAATTATTGGATCCGACGAAATGCTTGTCGGCGGCGATTCGGCTGGAAGCATTGGGTGAGGACAGCGTGCCGCTGCTGAAGCCCGCCTTGAACGCTCCTTTGCCGATCTCTCGATTTGCCGCCGCCCGGTCGCTCACCTATTTGCGGAAGCGAGACGGTGTGGATGAATTAGCGCGATTGGTTCGGCAGGTGCCGGCACTGCGGGGGTATTGCCTGACGGCGATGGCATCGCTCGATGAGTCGATCTGCCAGACACGTTTGACGGATCTGATGAACGATCCCAACCCCGAGGTGCGTTACGGTGCCTTCCGGGCGTTGCAACGGCTGGATGAACGCAATCCGGAGATCGCCGGAGAGAAGTACAAGGATGCGTTCGTCATCCACACGGTCGCCCCCGACTCGCCACCGATGATCCATTACCTCACCGCACGGAAGGCAGAGATTGTCATATTCGGATCAGCTGCGAAATTGCTGCCGGGCTTGCGCATCCTCTTCGGTGATGAGTTTTCGGTCACGACCGGAGACGACGGCACGGCGACGGTGAAGCGTTTCTCGCGAAAGGAGAAGCGAGTCGTGCAACGGCAATGCGGGGCGGAGGTCACGCAAGTTTGCAAGGCGATCACGGAGTTGGGCGGCACCTATAGCGATGCGGTGGACCTGCTGAGCAAGGCCGATGCGCACCAGAAGCTGAGTGCCGAGCTGCACCACGACGCTTTGCCGCGACTCATCGACCTCTCGCAGATCGCGCGGGCCGCCAAGGACGACCCGACGTTGCTGTCGTTGCTACGCCCCGAGTAGGTCACGGATGCGGGTCGCCCCGGCAGCCGCCCTCGGGCCAGCTCGTCCGGGGATTTGCACACAGGTGGCTTCGGCGGGTGTCTGCGGGGCGTCTCGGCGAGACGATACTCCGCCGCGAATCGTCGTCAGGACCGACGGATCATGTTGAAAAGCCTCGAACTCATCGGGTTCAAGAGTTTCGCGGACAAGACGGTCATTGAATTTTCTCCGGGCATCACGGCGATTGTCGGGCCGAACGGCTCGGGCAAATCCAACATCGTCGATGCGGTCCGCTGGATTCTCGGCGAGCAATCGGCGAAAAGCCTGCGTGGCGGCGAAATGGCGGATGTGATCTTCAACGGCTCCACGTCGCGCCGCAGCCTGGGCTTGGCCGAAGTCACGATGACTTTCGACAACTCGAAGCGTTACCTTGCCGTCGATTGCGACGAGGTGCAAATCACCCGGCGGGTCTATCGCGATGGTCAGGGGGAATACCTGATCAACCGCCAGCCCAGCCGACTTCGGGACATCAAAGACTTGTTCCTGGGGTCCGGTGCCGGGCAAGGCCATTACTGCATCATCGAGCAGGGGCGTGTGGACGCCTTGCTCCAGGCATCGCACAAGGACCGGCGGCTGATTTTCGAGGAGGCGGCCGGCATCAGCCGCTTCAAAGCGCGAAAGACCGAAGCATTACGCAAGCTCGAAACCGTGGAGCAGAACCTGGCCCGCGCCCGGGACGTGCTGGACGAGTTGGAGAAGCAGCATCGCTCGGTGCAATTGCAGGCCGCCAAGGCACAGCGGTATCAGGAATACAGTCAGCGGTTGAGGGAATTGCGGCTGCAATGGGGGTTGCGGGAGTTCCACGAACTCTCGACGCAGTGGCATGCGGAGAGCCAAGCGCTCGAGCGGCTTCGGGGTGAATTGGAGTCGATGTCGGCGCAAGAGCGGGAAACGGAGGCCGCCCTGCGTCGACTGGAACACGACCTGTCCGCGCACGAGGAACTGAGCCGGCAGACCGAAGCCGCGTTGGCCCAGACCCGGCAGGCCATCGCCACGCACCAGACGCGCGACGAATACGAATCCGCCTCCTTGATCGAGCTGGAGGCGGAGTTGAGCCAAGCGCAGCGGCAAGCTGCGGGATCAGCTCGGGCATTGCGCGACCTGCGTTCGTCAACGGCCCAGGCTCGCCGTGATCTGGACGAGATCGAAACCCAGGTCGAACAGAGAAGACAAGCGGTCGAGCAGGCCGACGCCCGGCTGAATCAACTGGCAGAGCTTTTGCAGCGGGATCGCCGTCAACTGGAAGCCGATCGCGCCGAGCACCTCGAGCGGATGCGTGTCGCCTCCCGGTTGCAGAACGACGTCATCACCCTATTGGCCCGCTTGGACAACTTGCGAATCCGTCACGAAGGGTTATCGTCCCGCAGTGCGGAGACCGTCGAGCACCTGGCACAAATCGACCGCGTCCTGGACGAGTTGAAGCGATCCGAGGCACACATCCAGCAAATGCTGCTCGCTGCCCGAGCCGAACTCGCACACTTGGAGGAACGCCGTGAGAGTCTGTCTCGGCAAATTGAGGACACGGAGAAACGGCTGGCCGACGGGCGCATCGAGCGGGGGGCCTTGGCGGGTCGTCTCGACCTGTTGGAGCAGTGGGAGAACAGCCAGGAAGGTTTGAGCGCCGGCGTGCGGGAATTTCTGGATCGAGTCCGCGCCTCGACATCTTCGGGAACCGAAGACTGGTCATTCGTCGTTGGGCTGGTCGCGGATTGCCTGACCGTGACGCACGAGTGGGCGGCCTTCGTGGATCTAGCCTTGGGAGATGTCGCCCAATACGTCGTCGTGCGGGACCTGGATCGACTGGCCAGAGCCTTGAAACTTCTCCCCGCGAATCACGCCGGTCGGATCGGCTTCGTCTCGTTGCCTCGCCCCGTGCCAGAAGTCGGCGTGTTGGAGCTGCCGGACGTGGGGGTGCGGCTGGATCGGTGGGTCCGTTGCGATGATCCCTCCTTGGCCGATCTGCCGCGTTTCCTGCTCGGCAAGACACGGTTGGTCGATGATCTGGAGACGGCCTGCCGACTGGCCGAGCGTCACCCGAGACGATTTCGCTTCCTGACTCGCCAGGGCGAAGTGCTGGAACCGAATGGCGTGATCGTCGTGGGGGCACACCTTCCCGGAACGGGGATGTTCTCCCGAAAGAGCGAATGGCGGGAATTGCGGCGGCAGATCGCGGAACTGGATGCCCGCTTGCAGGAACTCGAGGCGATCCTCACCCAACTTCGCGCCGAGCGGGAGTCGATCAGCGAACCGATTTACTTCACGCAACAACGGATCGCCGACCTGGTGGACGAAGCGCAAGACGTGCGGGTTCGACTCACACAGCATCAGGAACGCCGTAGCGGTTTGCACGAGGAGATGTCGCTGAATCAAAGCGAGTTGGACAGCCTGGCGGAGGAAATCGAGCGCTTGGAGGTTCAATTGTCCGACGCCCGACGCAAAGCCGCCGAGGGCGAGGAAGCCGCACGCCAAATGCAAGAACGGGCCGCACAACTCGAGCAACAGGTCACGGAGGGGGAGCGTCAGCGGTCGGAATGGGAGCGGCTCAGCACCGAAGCCCGGGTTGAACTGGCGCAATGGGAAGAGCGGTGGTCGGCTCAACGTCGCCGCTTCGCCGATCTGGCGGCCGAGCAATCGCGTCGTGAGGCCGAGTTGCAGCAGATCGAGGAGTCAATTGTCGCCATGCGACAGCGTCGCAGTGAGGGGGAATTGACCCGACTGCGGGTCGGTCAGGCTCTGTCCGACAGCTTCGCCGCACTCGATCGAGCCGAACGTCGCTCCGCGGAGTTGCTCGCCCAGCGAGAGCAACTCCGGGAAGCCCGCCGGCATGCAGAGGAGCGTTGGCAAGCCGTCGGCGGACAGAGACAGCAGTGCGTGCAACAGGCCCACGCCCATGAAATGAAAGCGAATGAGTGGCGGCTGCGCCTCGACGCATTATGCCAGCGCTTGCGTGAGGAGTACGGCGTCGAATTGGCCGAACTTTACGACCAGCGTTTGCGAGCGGGAGAACGTGGCGACGCCGATGGCTCCATCAACGCGGCCGCTGCCAATGCCGGTGCCGGTGCCACTACCACTACCACTGCCACTGCCACTGCCACTGCCACTGCTCCCAATGCTTCCGAGGCTGCCGCTGCTCCCGCTGCTCCCGACAACGCCACCCAATCCGTGTCGGCAGCCGGCGCACCCGGGTTCGATCTGGACGTCGAAGCGGCCCAACGCGAGATGGACGACCTGCGGAAAAAACTGGCTCGCCTCGGCGCGGTGAACCTCGACGCCTTGGAAGAACTCGCCCAACTGGAGACACGCTTGAACGATCAGCGGGCCCAGCACGACGACCTGGCCAAATCCCGGCATGATTTGTTGGAGATCATCGACCGAATCAACACCGACAGCCGCAAGCTCTTCCTCGAAACATTCGAGTTGATCCGCGGCCATTTCCAGGAGTTGTTCCGCAAGCTGTTCGGCGGTGGTATGGCCGACATCATCCTGGAAGATCAGAACGACGTGCTGGAGAGCGGCATCGAAATCAATGCCCGCCCTCCGGGCAAAGAACTACGCAGCATCTCGCTGCTGTCCGGCGGGGAGCGGACGTTAACGGCGGTCGCCCTGCTGTTGGCGATTTTTCGTAGCAAGCCGAGTCCCTTCTGCTTGCTCGACGAGGTGGACGCAGCGCTGGACGAAGCGAACAACGAACGTTTGGCGAATCTTCTGCGTGAGTTTTTGGACCTGTCGCAATTCATCGTCATTACTCACAAGAAGCGGACGATGGCCGTGGCCGATGTGCTGTACGGCATCACGATGCAAGAGGCTGGCGTCTCGCGGCAAGTGTCGGTCCGCTTCGAGGATTGGCCCGACGACGAGGAAGCAACCCCTTTGGCGGCGTGAGGCACTTTCCGCGATCGGCTGTGAATGAGGCGGCGTGAGGCACGTCGCGCGGTTCACTGTCGATTTTCCCGGCATTTCCTGCGATGTGGCGCTTGGGCGGTGCGATGGCAAGTCGTACACTCTCTGTTGTCGCCTTAAGTGTTGCCCGCCGCGGGAAGTCGATCATGTTCAAGCGAGTCGGTGTTTTGTGCCTGTCGATCGGGCTGCTGGTTGGGGTTCGAGTCGGCGGTCAGTCGTCGCCGGGTTTGCAGCCGAGAGTGTTTGCCCTCCGCGAGGCGAAAGTTGTGATCGCGCCGGGGCAGGTTCTACCGCAGGCGACGGTCGTGATTCGAGATGGCGTGATCGAGGACGTTGGGCCGGAAGTGAAGCCCCCTGCCGACGCGCTGGTGATCGATGCCAAGGCTGTCTCTTATACACATCT
>JAOAAM010000224.1 GCA_026418875.1 Gemmataceae bacterium
TCGGAGATGTGTATAAGAGACAGCAGTGATGCTGGTCAACTTCGTCACTTGCTTCGGGAGTCGCCGACGCAGGGCAACGCGGACCACCAGCCACAGAATGGTCGCGGTGAGCAAGTAGCCAATGAGGCCGGCACCTGCAACTGCCAAGACGCTCACGATGAATTGGCCAATCTGTTGCCCGACGTCAACGACGGCGAGAGACACCAAAATAGCGAGCGTCATGGTTGGCATCCCGTCATCGAGCCATGGGATTGTCGAAACCGTGCGCCACGTCCTGGAACCACCGACGATACTCGCGGATTTGACCCTCCGTGGGAAACCCGGAGAGGTTTCTGGGGTACAGGAACAAGTAATACAAATCCTGTCCGCCGCCGAGTCGTGCTTGCCGACGATGCTGATCGATGAGTCGTTGGGCATCCTCCTGATGGCGGATCTCGAGCCGCTCGCCACCGGCATAATAGAACAGCCGCCCCGTGTCGCGGTCGATCTCCAAAGGTTTGACCAGCAAGTTCCTCAAAGACTCATTTCGTTCTCGTTGGAGCCGCTCGATCTCCCGCCGAAGCGCTTCGACCGTGCCTGAGAGGTCTTGAACGGCGGTCGATGGACCCACCAGTTGGACCACTCCTTCGTCGGCCGGGTCGCCGAACGTTTTTACGAATGGCATTAGCAAAAAGATGCAAAACAGCAGGATCAGAACGTCGATCATCGGGATGAAGAACCGAGTGACGCTTCGCCGCGGCATCTGGATCATGTTGGCCCTCGGTTCGTGGCGGGCGCCTCTCCGCTTAGAGAGAGGATCAGGTCGCGGCCTGCCGTCACCAGCCAGGTCGGCAGGATATTGAGCAGGGCCATGAATAGCCCACTGCCGGTCGCCGTGATCGCCGGGGCATAATTCTGGATGATCTCCGCCGGAGTCACGCTGGCCCCGCGCATCTGGCTGAATGTCTGCAAGATCCCCCCGACCGTGCCGAGCAACCCCAGTAATGGAAACCACTCCGCTCCTTGGGCTAGATGCGAAAGCCAGCGATCCGGCCGTTCGTCGAACGCCCCCTCGCGCCACTGCAACGCCTGCCAACTCAAAATCGTCTGCGCCACGAACAGGACCGCCCCGAGTAGTAGGATGATCCAGTCCATCGGCGCACTCGCCAAGTGCCGCAGGTAAAACCGCATGGCCACCGACGGAATCGCCAAGGCAATGAGCACACCGGCCATGATCGGAATGGCACAGAAGACCAAGGGCAACACACGTTGCACGACAAAACGGCGCACGGAGATTCCCTCATGTCAACTGTTGCAGCCACTCTGGCAGCGCCTGCAACCGACCATCTCGATCCACACAAGCCAAGGTCGTCTCACCCTCGGCAATCAACGTCCCTTCGCGAAACAATTCGTAACGGTGCTCGATGCGCACCGCCGTGGTCCTCGTTACCGTCGTCCGAAGTGTCAACAAATCATCATAATGGGCCGGCTGCCGAAACCGAACCGCCGCCTTCGCCAGCACCAAGAAAAACCCCTCATCCTCCATCGTCTTATACGTGAAGCCTTGGGATCGCAGCAGTTCGGTCCGCCCCTGCTCGAAATAAACCAGGTAGTTCGCATGATGCAAAAGCCCCATGCGATCGGTCTCGGCATAGCGGACACGAATTTGAATCTCTTGAGATAACATGAGGATTCGCTCGAACCTGCCGAATCAACGATCAACCGGATGCAAACCCAATGCGTCCATTGGTGATGATCTCCACCTGAAAATTACATCCTTTGACGCAACAGTTTGAGCTTCCTCTTTTTAGGTTCCTTTTCTGGCCAAGATTCAACCTACCGAATGAACCCCGCCCTCTGGTTGAAAGGCCAAAACGGAAAATACACGACCAATGCCCGACCCAGCAATAAACGCTCGGGAACTAATCCCCACTCACGGCTGTCGGAGCTTGAAGCACTGTTGTCACCCAAGCAGAGATAATGCCCAGGTTGGACATAATATGTTTGCAACGTGTGCGAAGTCCCATCAATGTCTAAGGTGGTGGAGCTTCGCTCCGTGTGCACGTAAAATGTGTCACGCCAAAGCCGGATATGTGCGACGGTCAATCGAGCATCCGAAGCACCGATCCGCGCTGGCGCAGCGATGTCGTTTTCCGATGTCGGCCCCAAGACTCGGGAGGGGTCATACGGAACTCCGTCATCAAAAGGCAACGTCCGGTCGACCCAGACCGTCAGACGAGCATCAAAATTGGCAAATCGAACACGATAGCTCCCCTTACCCTTCAATTTCGTCGCTCGTTTCGCCAATTCCCGGGTGTGACGCTGGCGTTCATCATCCGTCAGCCCGATCATTCGAACTAACCTACAGTCCCCGCTGCCTACGTCGAAGATCGCTTGAAAGCGGTCCATCCCCTTGGACAACTCAAGAGCGAACAGGCCGGAGTCCGACTCAACATCAACATCGACTTCTAACATTAGATCGCTGACCCAATACAGGCGTGGCCCAAGCCCGAGCAATTCTTGATTCGGGTCCCCCACACCGCTGTTGTAACCCATCATGTTGGTAATCAGGGAGCGGTCATCGGTTCGGGGATATTCAGGGACATTCACGAGACGATGGTGATGATGCCCAACTTGCTCGAGCATTTCCTGCCGCATTCGACTATCCGCCGCCGCCATGCGCGGTTTGATCCCCAGGCGATGAGCGTAAGTCAACCACGACCAAGTTCCGTCGTCGGTGGTTGAGTCGTGCCGAAAGCTCTTGGGCATGCTCGGACTGTCGCCGGACCACTTCCCGCCTGGCTCAATATCCCATCGCCGCACACCAACCGCGGCCAGATCCGTCGCCTGGTGGTCATTGTCGTAAACGATCCGACGCATCTCGAGCATCACAGGCGGAGGTTTCCGAACAATCTGGAAGTCTCCGTCGCGCGGTTGACCGTCCATCATTCGCGAGAGTGAGTCGCGGAACAGCCACACTGCCGACTCATCGTTCGGAAACATTTGGTCCGGAGTGTGGCGGGCATTGGGATCGGGATTCGACTGCCGATGGGAATAATTCAAGCTCGAGGTCACATAAAGATCACCGCGGAAGAGCGCTAATGTTTCCCCAGATAAGCCCTCGCAGCGCTTGATGTAATTCATCGCCGTGGTGCCTTGCTGCGGCTCTTTGGGGTACTTGAACACTATGACCTGATGCCGCTGTGGGGCGCTGAGATAGTCGCGATCGTACAGGAATTTTGCCACCAGCACTCGATCGCCGCTGGACCAGGCCGGAGCCGTCGCTCGCGTCCAGGTGATCGGGTTCATGCAATTCGGGCAGAAACAACCGGTGATTTCCGAGGGCGGCCTTCCACTGGGCGGATCAACCTCGGCGGAGCAATTCACGGGAAACTTAAACCGGCATTGGTCGCACACCACCATGCGCTGGATGCCGTATAAAGTCTCCGCCATCGATCCCGTCGGGATGACAAAAGCCTCGGCGACAAACGTCTTCAATAGAAGCACAAGCACCGTGACGAAGACGATCGTCTCGGCGATCTCGCGGGGAGAGTCTCGTCGTTCGTGTTTCTTGTCACGATCGGTCGTCGAGGCGGGAGTCGGGTTGGGTGCAGCAGTCATGGGTGATTTCAATGGTGACGGGTCGGCTTGGGACTTCCCTCGCGTGAAAACCCTCGGGTCGTAACGATCAGGCAGTTATTATGCCGATCTTGACAGGAATCGCCAGACGGCCCGACGAACGAAGCGATGGCAGCCGTCGCCCAACGGACCTGAGAGTGTCGTCGGCTAGCGGACCCAACGAATGCGTTGCCAATCCAGGCTTTGCAACCGCCAGCTACCGAGTCGACTCCAGCGACTTGGCTGGTGTAGCAACAAGGGACGGCCAAGGAACAGATCGAGCGGAACTCCCGGCTTGAGCCAGTGGCGGCTGTCCTCCGAATTCGCGCTGTTGTCACCGAGTACGAAATACTCGTCGCGTCCGAGTGGCCAAGCAGCGTGGACTCCGTTTCGCCCCGAGTTGGTGTAATAGACATCGCGGTACAAACGGAAATTTCGGATCGTGACGGCTGCTCCCTGAACACCGATAGCAAAGGGCCGCGAAACTCCTCGTCGGAACACCCCCGCGGGCAAGTCGATCGGCTCGATCGCCTCCTGCCCGTCCAAAGCGAGGCTAACCCGTCGATCCACGAAGGCGAACTCGATTCGGCGAGTCCGCCCCGGCGTCAGTCCCGGCTCGATGGCGAACGCCCTCGCCTCTCCCGTCCCATGAACCCTGATCGAACTGTTTTGATTCGGATTGTCGCCGATCGGGACTTCGACGTGAACGATACTTCGACCGTCGTACATCGAGAACGCCAGTCCGCCCACGCCCGATTCGACGCTGACATCGAACTCGACCGAGAAATCGTGGACTTCGGACAACTCATGGCGGACTGCCCCACCGTTGTACGCAAACCAGTCTCGGATGAATTCCTCGCGCTGTTCATCCAACAACCAGTGTCGGTAGGTGACCCAGCGAAAATCTCTGCTCCGAGGAGACTCGGGCCAATGAAGGATCGGTCCTTGGACGATGTCCGCCGCGGGGAAAGCGGAGCGATCATCGCCAAGCGGTGTCGAGGCAGACAACGGTCCCTCCAGCCACCGGTCGCGCCACGTTTGCGGGGGTTCAAACGATTGATCAAAAACGAGGACACGCAAAGGCCGTGATTCGCTCAGGGTTTTTCGAGAGATTTCCTCGTTCACATACACATCGCCATCGCGAATTTGGATCCGCTCGCCGGGAAGCCCAACGATCCGTTTGACGTAAGGTTTGCTGCTGTCCGATGGGTTGCGAAAGACGGCGACCTCCCACCGGCGGGGCCGACGCCACTCGAAACTCGTCTTGTCCACCAGCAAGCGATCTCCGGTCGTCTCGGGGAGATCGCTCAGGCGCAAGTCGGTTTGGCCGCAGTTCGGGCACCAGGCGCCTTGATAAGCGCGATCCGTTGCCGCTTCGCCAGGGTGCGGACGCCAGCCGCCGCCGACGGCCACAGGGATCCCGCAGCGCGGACAGGTGCAGCACTTATGGTTGCCCAGCATGGTCATGGCCATGCTGCCTGTTGGGACGCCATAAGGCTCGATGATCGCGCTCCGGATGACCAGAATGGAGCAAAGCACCAGGGCCGCTCGCTCGACCACCCGCCGAGGTCCAGTTCCTCCAACGGGCGGTTGGGGCAGCGCAGTCCGAGAAATCTCTGGCCCAACTGACACGACGATTCGCCCTACACGGTCTGAGGCGGGAAGTAAATTCGACCGTCCCGCTCAGTTGTCGGATTCCAACACGGCCAAGAATGCTTGCTGAGGAATCTCGACTTGTCCAACTTGTTTCATTCGTTTCTTACCAGCGGCCTGTTTCGCCCACAGCTTCCGCTTCCGAGTGATGTCGCCGCCATAGCACTTCGCGGTGACGTTCTTGCGGATGGCGGAGATGGTCTCTCGAGCGATGACCCGGGAACCGATGGCCGCTTGCAAAGCGATTTCAAACAAATGCCGGTCGATCTCGCCGCGGAGCTTTTGCACCAGCTTACGGCCCCTTCGCTCCGCCTCCGAACGATGCACGATGACGGACAGCGCATCGACCCGTTTACCGTGCACGAGAATGTCCAACCGCACAAGGTCCGCCGGACGATAGCCGATCAATTCGTAGTCCATCGTGCCGTAGCCGTGGGTGACGGACTTCAACTTGTCATAAAGGTCGTAAATGACCTCCGCGAGAGGCATTTCGTAGACCAGCATCACCCGCGTCGGACTGAGATACTCTTGGCGGACGAAGACGCCTCGGCGGTCCGCGCACATCTGCATCATGTCGCCCACATTGGTCGCGGGAATTAAGAAGCTGATTCGAACGATCGGCTCGCGGAACTCGGCAATCTGCCCCGCGTCTGGGACTTCCTGCGGGCTGTTGACGACTAGGATTTCACCGTTCTTCTTCAAAATTTCGTAGGTCACGTTAGGGGCCGTCTGGACCAAGTCGATGTCACAATCGCGCTCCAGACGCTGCTGGATGATCTCGCGGTGCAGCATCCCGAGGAAACCGCAGCGGAAACCGAAACCAAGTCCCTCGCTGTTCTCGGGCTGATAACTGAAACTCGCATCATTGAGGCGCAATTTGCCCAGCGCCTCGCGCAACGCCTCAAAGTCGTTATTGTTCACCGGATAAAGTCCGCTGAACACCATCGGTTTGGGCTGTTTGTACCCGGGGAGCGGCTCGGTCGCCGGGCGAGCCGCATCAGTCACGGTGTCGCCGATGTGGACATCACCGATGTCCTTGATTTGTGCCGTGAAATAGCCAACTTGGCCAACGGAAAGCTCTTCGCAGGGAGTCATGGCTGGCCGGAATCGCCCCACGTCGTTCACGACATATTCCTTGCCGTCCCGCATCAATTTGATTCTTTGGCCAACCCGCAACGTGCCTTCCTTGATCCGAACATACACGACCACGCCCTTGTACGTGTCGAAGTGGCTGTTGTAGACCAGCCCGCGCAGGGGTGCCTCGGCGCTGCCCGGCGGTGGCGGAATCCGATCGATAATCGCCCGCAAAACTTCGTCCACACCCAACCCAGTCTTTGCGCTGCAACGCAGTACCTCGCTCGGGTCGATCGCCAAAGCCTGCTCCATCTCGGCGATCACCGCGTCCGGCCGGGCCGTGGGCATGTCGATCTTGTTCAAAACCGGCACGATCGTCAGGTTGTGCTCCATCGCAAGGAAAG
>JAOAAM010000273.1 GCA_026418875.1 Gemmataceae bacterium
GAGACAGCCCAAGGCTCGTCCATTTTGAATTGCTCGTACAGCTGAACCTGCCCGAGTTGCGGCAGGAGCGCGACACGCCAACTTAAGAGCGGCCTGCCGTCCTTGCTTTTGATGGCTGGAGTGATTTGGTTCATGACATCGTGGTAACCGTGCAAGGCCACGGCGAGTTGCCGAAGGTTCTCCTTGCTGGCGGCCTGGTCCGCGTAGGTGGACAATCCGCCGATCCATTCAACCCAATCTTGGATGAACGGTTCCGCCGTGGGCAACGTCGTGCGTAAGTCAAGTCGCTTGGCCTGTGGTTCACTGGCGAGATGCTCCAACCCGTGCCGCCACACTGCCCGGGCGACGGGGGGCATGAGGTGGGCGGAGGCCCCAGCGCCGCCGTCGCGCAGCCAAGCCGACCGTCGTGCGGCGATCGTGTCTGCCAATTCCTCGATGTGTTGCTGTAGGGCGGCCTGGATGGTGATGCGGAGCGTTACCGATCCATTGGGCCGCAACTCCGCGGTGGCGAAGGCGGTTCGGGCGATGAAAAACGGCCGCCATTGCGACGATCCCGCGACCCACTCCAGCTCGCGCCAGCGAGTCAGGTCTGCCGCGACCGTGACAAAATGCGACGACTTGGCCGCGTTTTCGATGAGTGAAATCATGCGACCGGGGCCGGCCTTCGCTTGCATCTCAGCCAACAATTGCCCCGCCCGGCTGGAGGAATACACCAACGCCCAACTCCGCTCCGAGCGGAATTGCACCAAGCCGACCTGGTTCGGCAATTTGACGATTGTCGAGCGGAAGCGGCCTTTCACTCCCAAGCGAGCCAACACACTCGCCCGGTCGCAAGGATTTCGTGCGGTGACAATGAGGACCAGCGAATCCTCCAAGCTCGTGCCGCCGATCCCGGGAATGACGAGCGTCAAACGGTCGAGTTGATCCAGAGCGATGCCCAACGCCCTCTCGGCCCGTTGCTGAAATTCGGGGTCCTCGTCGAGCGAAGCGCGAAGCCAATTGGGGCGCGAGGGATGGTCCCACCAATCCGCCCACCGGACGTGGACAAAAGCAACGGCCGAAGGAGGAACCTCCAGCGTCTCAACTTCCTGTCCCACGAGGTGCGGCCCATGATCCTCCGTCCCGCCAATCACCACGCCGAGCGCTAACCAAGCGAGCATGCAGCCGACGGCGTTCATGAGACTCCACTCCCACCTCTTGAGGTGCACCTTCATTCAATCGTGCTCCGTGGCGATATGCAAGCGCCGTGGGCCACCTCATCGGACCAACCCCTTCCGGGCGAGATTTTACCGATCGAATGGGGATCAGCCTTCAACCGGGAACGACGGACCCGGCCCCCTGAGCACGCCACGTTCTATCATGATACCGGGGAGACCGCTGCGACGATGAATAGCCCCCTGCAAGACAAAATCGAGCGGCTGCACCGCATCTTGCACGAGATGCGCGGGGCGGCGATTGCCTTCAGCGGCGGCGTGGACAGCACGGTTGTGGCTGTCGCGGCTTATCGCGCCTTGGGCGACCAAGCCGTGGCGGTCACCGCGGACAGTCCCAGCGTTCCCCGGCAGGAAATCGAAGATGCACGGCGGCTGGCGCGACACATCGGGATTCGCCACGTCCTCATCGCCACCAACGAATTCCTGAACGCCGATTACGTCAAAAACGACGGCAGCCGGTGTTTCTTCTGCAAAGACGAGCTGTATTCGCGGATCGCCGAGCGGTTGCCCGAATGGGGAGTCGAAGTGGTGTGCAGCGGGGCGAACCTGGATGACCTGGGGGACTATCGCCCGGGACTGGCCGCTGCGGCGAACCACCGTGTTCGACATCCCCTGCAAGAGGCCGGGTTGAGCAAGGCCGAGGTGCGGGAGTTGGCGCGGCGGTGGCAGTTGCCGAATTGGGACAAGCCGGCGGGTCCGTGCCTGTCGAGTCGGATCGCACCAGGGTTGGCCGTGACCCCGCAGCGGACGGCAATGATCGAAGCAGCCGAGTCGTTGTTACACGGCTGGGGCTTCCGCGAATGCCGGGTCCGACTCCACGAGGGGGAGTTGGCGCGGATCGAAGTGCCGGTCCAGGTCCTCGCCCGGCTTCTCGAACCGACCATACGCGAGCCATTGAACCGCGCCCTCCGCGACCTCGGATTCCGCTTCGTCACGGTCGACTTGGAAGGGTTCCGCAGCGGCAGCCTGAATCAACTGGTGCCACTGGAAGTGCGGCAGAAATTCGACTCCGGGAGTACACCATGAACGCCACGCCTCTTCCCGCTCCCAAAGCCTTGGATCAATTTTTCCTGGAAGCCCGGGCCCGCTTGTTGGACCTGGCGGCGATCTTGGATCGAATTCAACGTGGTTCCGAAGCGGCACAAGTGGCCGACGACCCGCGTATGATCCGTATCCGCGAGGCGCTGGACGTGCTGCGTGAACCGAGTGGCAGCCGGGCCGAGCGGATCCAGCGTATCTTCTCGCTGGATTACGACCCAAACTGGCCGAAACCACAGCCGCGAATGTGAGGCCCATTCGTCACGAATCTTAACCGCAGCCGAGGGGGGCGGCCGCCATCGCGAAGAGAGACGGCCTCTGGTGCGCGAGATGGACCGCATCAGCGTCGAGCGGCAATCCAACCGCCGCCGAGAACCCGCGTGCCGTCGTAAAAGACGGCGGCCTGTCCCGGGGTGATGGCGGACTGCGGTTCGTCGAAGGCGACCTCGACTTGGCCGCTCGGCCCGTCAAGCCGGACCTCGGCCGGGGCGGCGGCGTGACGATAGCGGATCTTGACCTGACAGCGGATCGGTTCGGCCGGCGGGTCGATGAGCCAATTCACCCTCTCCGCCCGCAAGCCCTTGCTCAGCAGATCTTCCTGATCCCCTAAAACGACCTCGCGCGTCTCAGGCAGGACGTCCAGGACGTATCTTCGCTTCCCACCGGCGTAGCTCAGACCTTTCCTCTGTCCGATGGTGAAGCGCTCGTAGCCATCGTGCGATGCCAAGACGTTGCCGGAGCGATCGACGAAGACGCCGGCGGTCTGTCTTCCAGGCCGGCGTTCCCGCACCAATCGGGCATGGTCGTTGTCGGGGACGAAGCAGATCTCGACACTATCCGGTTTGTCGGCCACGGGCAGGCCCAAGCGGCGGGCAATGTCGCGCACCTCGTGCTTGTGCAAATGCCCAACGGGGAAGAGGAGGTGATTCAGCACGTTCCGCTTGATCCCGTGCAGGACGTATGATTGATCCTTGTTCGGATCAACGGCACGATGCAGTTCGGGGCCATGCGGCCCGGCGATGACTCGGGCGTAGTGCCCGGTGGCGACGAGATCGGCCCCGAGCTGCCGACCGACCGACCATAATTTGCCGAACTTCAGCCAGTTGTTGCAGACCACGCAGGGATTGGGTGTCCGGCCATCGAGGTATTCATCCACGAAATAATCGATGATCCGGCGGAACTCCTGCTCGAAATCCAAGGCGTAAAACGGGATACCCAGCCGATCGGCGATGCGCCGTCCGTCCCCAGCATCGACCGCCGAGCAGCACCCCTTCTTGTTCTGAGCCCGATGATCGTCGACCGGTTGCACGCCGGTGCGCATGAACAGACCGATCACGTCGTACCCCTGCTCGCGCAACAGGTACGCCGAGACGGAACTGTCCACCCCACCGCTCATGGCCAAGACAACGCGAGGCATCCGACACTTTCCTTCAACAATGCAACCTCCACATTGTACACCGGCAGAAGAGTCCGTTTTCCACCCGAGGCAACCGCCGGTTGACTCTTTCTGGGGGACTGCAACGACTTGTTTCGGTACAACAGGGCCAAGTGCGAGTCGAGACGAGAGCACGCGCCAGGCTAGGGCACCAGCCACGGCATAAGCCACGGCACAACCCAAGGCATAAGCCACGGCACAACCCAGGGCGCAAGTCACGGCACAAGCAGGGCACAACCCAAGGGCGGGTCGGTCTGCCCCGGCCGCCTAGAGACGACGATGACCGACGCCTCGAAAACGGTGGAAGCATCAAGCGACGAGAGCCAGCGAACTTTGCTGGAGCGAGCGCGGACCGGCGACTTCGCCGCCTTCGAGAAGCTCGTGCTGGAGTTGGAACCTCGGGTCTATCGCCTGGCTTGGCGAATGCTGCGTCAAAGTCACGATGCCGAGGACGTGACGCAGCAAACCTTTCTCAGTGTGATCGAGCACTTGGAGCAGTTTCGCGGCGAATCCACCTTCGCCAATTGGGTGCTGCGGATTGCCGCCAACCATGCGTTGAAACTGATGCGAAAACGTCGGGGCATGCCGACGCTCTCGTGGGAGGGCCGCGGGTCGGGCGAGGAGGAGAACGGCTCCCCCTTGCCGCATCCCGACTTCATCGCCCCGTGGCGGGAGACGCCTGCCGATCTCGCGGAACGATCGGAAATTCGCGATCTGATCGACCAATCGTTATTGGAGTTGGATGAGAAATATCGCCTGGTGTTCCTGCTGCGGGACATCGAAGGGTTGAGTGTGCGCGAAACGGCGGAGGTCCTGGGATTGAGCGAGTCGAACGTGAAAGTGCGGCTGCTGCGGGCGCGCTTGCAGCTTCGGGAGCGATTGACGCAGGTGTTAGG
>JAOAAM010000318.1 GCA_026418875.1 Gemmataceae bacterium
ACTTCAAACCGAACCCGCCGGTCGATTTGCCTCGCGAAGGGCCGGTGGGAGTGGGTGGCGGCGGTGCTCCGCCGAATCCCCGCGGCGGAGTGGGTGGCGGCGGTGCAGGCGGCCCGGGAGGTGCGCCCGCCCCTCGTCCCGTGGGTGCTGGTGGCGCTCCGCGACCCGCAGGTGCCGGTGGTGCTCCTCGACCTGCCAATCCAGCCGGCGGACAGCGACCCCCGCGACCGCAACCACAACCGCAACCCCAACCCAACTCACCACCGCAACCCAATCCGCCACCCCAAGGTAATCCCCCCGCTCCCGGAGGGCCTGGCGCATGATCGATCATGAATTGCTCGTCGACGTGTTGCGGCGGGAAAGCCGCTCCTTCCTGCAATATGTCCGTGAGTCGTACCCTTGGGCCTCGGTCAGCGAGTCCGCCTTGCGGGACCAAATCCTCGTCCTTGCCGACCGCGAGGCGGAAATCCTGGCGCGAATCGCCCGACTCTTGCAATCCCGTCGGGTGCCGCTCCCAATCCTCGGCACATTCCCGACAAGCTACACGAACAGCAACTTTCTGGCCGCTCGCGCCCTGATCCCTCGCTTGCTGGAGGATGGCCGACGCCTGCTCGCCGACTTGGATCGCGATGTGGAATTCGTCACCGACGAGCAGGGGCGGCAGTTGCTCGAAGCTCTCCAGCAGAGGAAGAGGGAACACCTGCAAATCCTCGAAGGGATGAACTCCTCTGCCGCGTCGGCCGCGGCAGCGTCGGCCTGAAAGCGCCGCGTCGAACGGCAGGCGTTTCACGGCGTCTCAACCCACGACGACATCACTCAACAATCGTTGTGCCTCCTCCCGTCGATCGGCGGCGATCGCCACGAAGGCATACTCCCCGCTGCGGCGGACGAAGCGCAGGCTGCGGACGTTGATGCCGGCGTCTTTGAGTCGTTGCATGACCCGGCCCAAGGCCCCCGGCCGATCCTCCACCCGAACCACGAGCACTTCTTCGCTGAACGCATGAAACCCCGCGCTGGTCAAGGCTCGCAGGGCATCGTCGTAGCGATCCACCGTGAGCATGGCGACCATGACGCTGCCGATCGACTCGGCGTCCAAGGTGTCGATGTTGACGCCGGCCGCACCTAGCGCCGACGCCAAGTCGGCTGCCACTCCCGGTCGATCCTCGGCGATGATGGTGATCTGTCTCATGGGCGAAAATCCTCCCGGGGATCCATCGTGTCTTGCGCGAGTT
This sequence comes from Gemmataceae bacterium, assembly GCA_026418875.1. Classification (GTDB taxonomy): domain Bacteria; phylum Planctomycetota; class Planctomycetia; order Gemmatales; family Gemmataceae; genus CAKZUU01. Next base: position 1,233 of record JAOAAM010000318.1, read on the forward strand.
CGGCGACGAAGCGGTCCACCATGTCGCGAGTGGTTTGGGGCATGGTGATGATGTGGGCGATGTCGTCCTGCACCGCGAGTTGCCAGCGGTGCGCCAGCCGAGCCGAGGGCCGCTCGAATACCACCGTGATCGAATGCCGGTGGCGCCACGGGTTTCGGCCAATCTGACGCAGGCGGTCGAGGGCGTAATCAGCCATGTCCAGGCAATGCCGGATCCTTTGGCGGAAGCCCTCGGTCCCAAGCTGCTGCCAGGCGAACCAGAGAATCAGCGGCGTCAGCCCGTTGCGGGAGCCGGGGATGGTCGTGTCGAGGCTGCCGACATACTCAACATTGCGGGCAATGCGATCGACGTGTTTTCGCCGCGCCAGCACCACGCCGCAAGGTATGGGCGAGCCGATCATCTTGTGCCCGCTGATCGCCACCGAGTCGATACCGGCGAGGAAGTCCCACTCCGGCGGATCGTCCACGAACGGCAGAATCATGCCCGAAAGGGCGGCGTCGGCGTGGACATAATGCCGGTGAAGGGCCAGGTCCTTGAACACCGCCCGAATCGCTCTCAGGTCGTCGATCGCTCCTTTCATCGTCGTCCCGATGTTGGCAAAGACGATCGGCGGCACGTCACGGTGGATCCGCACCGTCTCGTGAAGGTCCTCCATGTCCATCGCCCCGTCGGGCCGGCTTTTGATCATGATGTTGCGGATGTGGAGCAGGCGAAGGATCTTGCTGACCGAGTAGTGCGTGTCTTCGGAATAGTACACCACGCCATCGGGGAAGAGTTCGCGGGCGAGGAACATCCCATACATGTTGCCTTCAGTCCCGCCATTGGTGACGTAGCCCCACACGTCGTTCGTCGGAGCGTGGGTGAGTCGGCTGAACAGATCCACGACTTCCCGCTCGAAATCATGCGTGTTGATGCGGTAGCTGCTGGTGGTGAAGGGGTCGCCGATGTTGTTCAGGGGCAAGCCGAGGAATCGCCACAAGGGCGAATAGTCGAAGTCAGCGTTGACGGGGTAGCCGAAGTGCGTCGCCAGGGCATCCTGGAGTTGGACCCACTTGGCTTGCAGGCGGTCCTGCACGTCGACGGGAGAGAGTTCGGCATTCATGGGATCATTGTAGCCGGCTCCGCGGAGATGACCTTGGCGGCCCCCCGCGTGCTCCCCCATGTCCCGAAAGCTCGGGGGTGGCGATGGAACGAGCCTGGTCTTCTTCTTCCCACCACCGCCGCTGGTGGTCACATTTCCGAACTTTTCCATCATTTCCATCATTTCCATCATTTCAAAAATTCCCCGGACCGTCGCGTCCGTCCTGGAACATCGGGGACAACGCACGACTTCAACGCCAACATGCCATCGCGGCCAGCCGCAACGCTTTGGTGCGAGGATCGTTTGCGGGGATGGATCGCGGCAATGTGCTGACCGATCGAAGACGCACCATCGGCGGACCACTCGGGGAGGGACAAGGCCCCCGTGGCTCGGCGGCAACCAAGCGTTCCCATGAGTATTGGATGTTTGAGGCGACGGTGCGAAAAAAATCAGGCAGGATCCGCGACAATCCACCCCCGATCAGGCTAGTCGGAGGGCGTCGAGGGCGGCACCGATGTCGGCGGCACGCATCAGCGACTCGCCGACCAGCACGGCTTTCACTCCCGCGGCTTCAAGTCGGCGCAAGTCGTCGGCGGTGCGGATGCCGCTCTCGCTAATCAGCACTCGATCCGGGGGAATGGAAGCGGCCAGTTCCAACGTGTGTTCCAAGCGGGTCTCGAAGCGGCGGAGGTCGCGGTTGTTTACGCCGATCAGCGTCGCCCCGGTGTCGAGGACGCGGGGCAGTTGCTCGGCGTCGTGGAGTTCCATGAGGACGTGCAGGCCGAGGCTTTGGGCCTCGCGGAACAGTCGCGGCAGTTGGTCGCCGGGAAGCGCCTCCGCGATGAGCAACGCGGCATCGGCCCCGGCGGCTCGCGCTTCCAGCAACTGATAGCGTTCGAGGATAAAGTCTTTGCGCAACAGGGGTCGGCTCACGGCGGCGCGAATCCGCTCCAGGTAGGCGAGGTCGCCTTGGAAAAACGGGGCGTCGGTGAGGACGCTGATGCACGCTGCTCCATGCTGCTCGTAGGTTCGGGCAATGGCGACGGGGTCGAAGTCGGGTCGAATCACACCGGCCGACGGGGAGGCTTTTTTCACCTCGGCGATGATTTGGATGCCGGGCTGTCGCAACGCCGACTCGAAATCACGGACCGGGGGGGCCGATGCCAGGCGGCGTTCGAGTTCCGCTTCGGGGATTCGCTGTTTGGCGTTGTCGATCTCTCGCCGTTTGGCCGCGAGGATGGTATCCAGAATACTGCCCACAAGCCGATTCCTGCTTCGGGTGCCCGAATGACGCTGGGAGATCGAGCCGCGTCCCAAGACTCTGCCGATACGATAGCGACAGCCTCTGCGAACTCAAAGGCGATCATTTCGTGCCAGGCAACGTGACATTCCGCTGGACGGCTGCTGCGGGCCTACTGGCGTTGATGCTGGTGGGGTTGGCGGTGGCGGGGCGTTGGCGGCTACGGCCGAACCGCTTGCCCCTTTTCCCCCGCCCGGCACGATACCCGCTGGCGGGGTGGAGCGGCTCGGAGGTGGCATTGGCGTTGTTCGTCTTCGTGGCGCTGCCCAACCTGGCGGTGGCGGCCTTGCAGTCGGCGGGGCTTTTTCCGGTCTTCGATCCCAGCGAGCCACTGACGACGGAGACTCAATTTCGGCTGCTCGTCGTGAAGGTGGCGATTTCGCCGTTGATGATTGCGGCGATGTTCGGCGTGATGTGGGCGGGTAGCCGTACCCGACCGCGGACTTTGGGTCTGAGATGCTGGCGTTGGCAGCCGGCGCTGTACCTGGGTTACGTCTGTTATCTCGTGGTCACGCCGATTGTCTTCGGCGTGCAGATGTTGGCACACTGGCTCAATCAGCGTTTCGCCGTGCAGGTCGAGCCTCACGTGTTACAACGGTTGGGCGAGCAAGACCCCACGCCATTGACTTGGCTGCTGATCGGCCTGACTGCCGTGGTGATCGCCCCGCTGTCGGAAGAGCTGCTGTTTCGCGGGATCATGATGCCGTGGCTGGCCCGGCGCTGGTGGGGTGGCTGGTCGGCGATGGCCGGCGCGATTGCCATGGGATTCGCCGCCGCCGATCGCACGATCGCCCCGTTGGCGTTTTCCCTGGTCGTCAGCCTGCTCTCGATCGCCGTCACTTTCCCGCGCATGCCGGAACAAGGTGTTCGTCGGGCGATCCTGGGGACGGCATTGCTCTTCGCCATGTTCCATTACACCTTTTGGCCGCACCCGATTCCGCTATTTGTCTTGGGGATCGCGCTGGGCTGGTTGGCTCACCGCTCCCGCGGGTTGCTCGCGCCGATCTTCCTGCATGCGCTGTTCAACGCCACCAGCCTGATCATGATCCTTCTGGGGCTGGCGAATTCGTCTCCGCCCCCATCGCCCCCATCGTCGCCGCCGTCGTCGTCATCGTCGTCATCGTCGTCATCGCCGACCCGGGGACCGTCATGGGAAGCGGCTGCACCACCGCCGGTCGTGGCCCCCGAGGCGTCGCCACCTCGACCGTAGACCCGGGTTCCTGATGGCCGTGGCGAAGATACGCCAACGCCGACCAGCCGGCACCACGAGGCGAACGAGCACAACTGGTGACGTAGCCGATCTCCTGCCCTTGATGCGTGACCTTGCTGCCCGGCGGCACGGCCTCGTCCAGCCGCAGACCCATCAAGCGACGGGGAGCGTGGCCGGCACGATCGCGGGCCATCACGATCGGCTCTTGCCCCAGGTAACAGCCCTTGGTGTAACAGATCGCCTGTTCGGTCCGCCCCACGTCAAAGGCGAAACGTTCTTCGGTGATGTCCCGGGCATAG
>JAOAAM010000475.1 GCA_026418875.1 Gemmataceae bacterium
GATGAAGGCGTTCGCCATGCGGTAGGGCGTCCACGGTTCCTGCGGACCCGGTTTGAGCACCAGCCCGATCTGCATCGGGATGATCGGCAGCCACAGCGTGTGCACGCCGGGGGAATTGCTCGGCAACACCAGGCCCAACACCGGCGATTGGGCCTGGTAACTCACCGGCACGCCGCGCGATTCGACGCCGTAGCCCCGAGTCAAAAACTCCAGGTCCAACCCGCGAGTAAGCGAGTCCAGGATCTTGTCCATGTTCTCCAGGACGAATTTGTTTTTCGTCATGTTGAACCGGCACATGTGCTCGGGCAGGCCCGTGGTCGCTGATTGCATGCGGACAAATTGGTCCGGGGTCTGCGAGCCATCGCCCAGCGGCAACTCCGCCCCGGTGTACAGCTGACCCGCCTTCTTCACCATCTGCAACAGTTCGCGGATGGGAATCTCCCGCAACACGGATCTGGCGCGCCAGGCGTGCCTCATGTCGCGCTCGACCAGTGCGGCATTGGCCCGGCTGACTTCGGCCAGCGTCTCCCCCGTGGCAAAATGGACCACTGGGTCGGCTTCCATGCTCTTGTAAGGCTCGCCCCAGCGGGAAATCGGGATGTGCAACATGATGCAGTCTCCTTGGGCAGTGTGCGGCGGCGTCGGCCGACGACGGATTCCCCCTCGATCAATAAACCCCGACCGTCGTTTGCGCGGCGATCCCACGCCACGGTCGAACCCCGCTGACCCCGTCCCACGGGTACTTCTCGCTGGGAGGCTCGCGCTCGCCTTCATCGCGCTCGGCAAAACGCGGTACGAAAAACTCCTTGGTCAAGGTCGTCAGCAGCACCCGACCCGATTGACCATAGGGGACCACCTTGTCATAGTCATCGAAATCGACGACCTGCACCACGGCTCGAGGCTCCGGGGCGTAGTACGTGATTTTGTAATTCTGCTCCGCGGTGGGCATCTCGGCGGCGGCCAACCCCATCAGCGTGTTGCCATACGTCGGGGCGATGTACACATTCGGGCCGAGATACTCCTCGATCATGAAGCGGATCCACTGCGACGTCATCTCCGTCCCGCCGCAGAAAATGCCCGTGATCCCGGCCTTCTCGATGCTGGAATGCTCCGACTCCAGCCGCTTACACAGCGCGTCGAGCAATTTCGGCGTGGTGAACATGCACTTGATGTCGTGGCCCGCGGAAAGGATCGTCATTGCTTGGTCGATGCAGTGATCCTGATACGCCCGCAGGTGCTCCATCCAGCCTTTCTTGATCAACTTGACAACCCAGCGCGGGTCGAGGTCGATGCAGAAGCAAATCCCGCCGCGATACTGGCACAAATGTTCGACGGCGAGACGCAAGCGGCGAGGCCCCGAGGGACCGAGCATCAACCAATTGCTCCCTTTCGGGAAATACTTGTCCGGCAGGGTGTCGCTGAACTGTTCGTAGTCGATGCGGAAATCATCGACGACGATCCGGCTCTTAGGAATGCCGGTCGTCCCGCCGGTCTCGAAGACGTAAATCGGCCGATTCGCATAGGCTTTCGGCACCCATCGGCGGACCGGGCCGCCCCGGAGCCACTCATCCTCGAAGAACGGGAATTTCTTCAAGTCGTCGAAACTGTTGATGTCCTTGAGCGGATCGAAATTGAGTTCCTTGGCCTTCTCGAGCCAGAACGGGGTTCCCGTCTCCGGGGAGAAATGCCACCGCACGATCTCACGGACGTGGGCATCGAGCCGCTCTTTCGCTTCTCGAACTCGCTGTTCCAGACTCACGGGGTTCCTCGCAACATCAAACAGGATGGCAGGCAGATCAACGTCATTGTAGCGCCCCGGTCGAACGGCCACGGGAGCATCGCGGAGCCGTCAGCGGTTCCCGCCCCGCAAGTGCGAGACCGGAGAGTTCCCCGGAAACCACGCCCGATGTTGCCGCGGGCTTCATCGTGATTCGTGGGTCGCCTGTGCCGACGGTCTGTGCCGACGGGCTTGTGCCGACGGCCTCTACCGACGGGCTTGTGCCGACGGCCTCTGCTGACGGCCCGTGCCGACGGCACTTTACCGACACGTTGCGGTGCGCGACTCCTTACTCCTTCTTCTCCTGGATCGCGTACAAGTGGATTTCCGTCATGATGTACAGCACGCCGTTGACGGCGACGGGCGTGCTGCGAATCGGTTCTTCCATCTCGATTTTGGTGATTAGTTCTTTCTCCTTGCCATGCTTGAAGATGAAGACGTCGCCGTCCTCGGTGCCGATGTAAACTTTCCCGTCCACCCACAGCGTGGACCCCCAGATCGCGGATTTCAGGTCGTGCTCCCAGTACACTTGTCCGGTTTTGGCATCCAGGCAGTGCAAGTAGCCGGCCAGCTCGGCGACGTAGACCAGGCCGTCGTGGATCGAGCAAGTGCTCATCGTTCGACCGAAGTGGTACTCGCGCTTGGCGTCGGGGTCCGTGGTCGGCCCGCCGTAGTGCCAGACCACGCCGGAGTTCGGGTTGGGCGCGGTCTCGCGCTTGGTGAAATCTTCGTTGTCTTTGACCACGATCTCTTCGGAGATGTCGCCGGTTTTCCCTTTCGGGTCGATGCACCAGAGGTGGCCGACGCCTTCGTAGTGTTCGGGGTCTTGTCCGACGCCGATGTAGATTTTGTCATCGTGGAGGACGGGGGTGGCGATGAAGTCGTTGCGTTCGCCTTTGCCGCCGAGTTGGTATCGGCCGGCTTTTTTCGGATTGGCGTCGAACTTCCAGATGAGCTTTCCTGTTTTCGGCTCGAATGCTCGCAGCCAGCCATCACCACCGGGGAAGATGACCTGCGGCACGCCGCCGATCACGGCATAGGTCGGGTTGGACCATTGGCCGTGCATGATGTCCTTCCCGGGCGAATTGTCCTGCCAAAGGAGTTTGCCCGTGTTCTTATCCAACGCGATGAAGCTCGGCGCTTGGGGCGAGGGGATGTTGATGTGGCCCTCGTCCACGCCATTGGCCGTCACCACGAAGACGATGTCGCCGACGATCAGCGGGGAGCATGCGGCCATATTGTGCGGGTAAACGCTCAGTTCCCGCATCATGTCGAACTCCCAGATCACGTCGGCATCGGTGGGATCCTTGTATTTTTCGTCTTGAAACCCTTGGTTACCGTTGGCGAATCCGTCGACATCGAGGCAGACCACAGTGCAGCGATTGGTCACGTACCACAGCCGATTGCCTTCGACGATGGGGGTGGAACAGACGCCTTCGCGGGGCCAGTCGTTCACCATGCCGCTGGGCAATTTGTCGTTGACGTGTTGCCAGAGGAAGTTGCCCGTGGATTCATCGAAGCACATCAAGATGCCCTTGTCGATGGGGGTGGGCTTCTTGGTGGCGGGGTTGAGCCGGGTCTTGTCCGTGTCGCGTTCGTTTCGGGGTGCTTCGTTGTTGGTGCCGACGTAGATTCGACCGCCGGCAATCGTCGGTCCGCCGTAGGCCCGGGAGCCGAGCTTGGCGACCCATTTGATGTTCTTCCTTTGCTCGCCCCGCCGGGTCTCCCACTCGGTGGGCATGCCTTTTTCCACGAGGTTGACCATGTTGCGTGAGGGAGTCCCGCCGAACATGGGCCAGTCTCTCGGGGCACCAGCGTCGGAAGGGTTGGCGGTGCGGGTCGGTTCCGCGGCAGTTCCCCGGGTCGGTGCGGTCGGCCCGTGCAGCATCAGCAAAGCCGCCGAGGCGGCCAAGGCGACGAAGCGAACGTTGAGGCCCCAAGGGCGCAGCGGCGGCAACATACGAACACTCTCCCTTCTCTTGCAGGATCGGTCAGGCTTCGGTCGAACGATGGAACGATGTTACGTCAGTACGACGGTGCGACGGTACGATCCCTCAACGATCCTGGCTCTTGTTTGGCCGGATAACCAGATTATCGAAATAGACCTCGGAGCCTGGGGCGTTGTCAAGGATGTTGGTGGCGAAAGCGTACAAGGCCGGGGCCCCCTCGCGGTTCGGGCTTGGGTCTCGGAACTCGATGTTCCATTCGCTCGGCTCCGGTTTGCCACGTTCCCAAACCTTGCCCCGAATCAGCGCGACTTTCCCCTCCATCTCGACACGTAGTTTCATCGTGTACCAGACCTCCGGCTGCCAATGGAACGGCACCGACTTATCGATTCGCGGCAGTGCCTCCCAAGTCGTCAAGCGGAGGCGGCGTTGGTTGTTGAGGTCCGGGTCTGCCTTGCCATCCAGCAGCAGGTGGTAGCGGCAATTCAGCACGCCGAAGGCATCGGGCAGGCCGCCTCGGACTTCCTGAGCACAGACATCCACCTGAATGGTGTAGTCGGTCCAATCGGGGGTGCCGATGAAGGCATTGGCCCGGGCCACGGGGGGAAGCGGGTTGACAGCGAGTTTCCGCAGGACGATTTCATCGCCTTTCTTGACCACGTCGAACTTGCCCATGGTGTTGATCCAACCGCCGGGGGTGCCGCCGATGGGCACCTTGTCGAAGTTTTGTTCATAGGGCAACTGCGGGGCGACCCGGACCCGGCAGCGTGCGACCATGTTCTCCGCGGCGATAAAATCGACGTAGCCTTGCTGGGCAGGCACCGTGGGCGAGACGGTCAGCTTGACGCGACCCTGGCTGGGTTCCAAGTTCCCGACCAAGGCGGGGGGTTGTCGGCCGCCGGGTTGCACCGGCGGGAGGGTGATCTGGAATTTGCCTGCCGGGAGCGTCTCCACCGGCCAGCCGTCTTCGTCGAAGGCCCGCAACTCGAGTTCGACGCTTTGGCCCGGCTTCAGCACCACGTCCGCCGGGTAGAGCGCCACTTGGGCAGGCGGCTTCTCGCTGCGGACGATCGGTTCCGCCAAGATCGGCGGCCCCGCCTGGCCCTTCCCCGTGCCGATGCAATACATCGACTCCAACGTGCCGAAGTAAACTCGCCCATTCGCCACGGCGGGGGTTCCATCCGTTTCCACGAATCCCGTGCCCTGGCGCAAGCGGAATTTCTGCACATGCAGTTCCTCGAAGCCTTTCTCCGTCGGCTTCAAAATGCTCATCTCGCCGTTGACATTGAAAATGTAAATTTTCCCATCCGCCCAAACGGGGGAGCCACGACCAAGTCGGCCGTAGACGTGCGGCTTGCCCAGGATCTTGCCCGTCTTGAGATCGAACTTGTACAGCCGAGCGCTGTCCGTCGCGGCGTAGACGACGTTGTCGTGGATCAACGGGCTGGCATAGCCGAACTTCTGCCCAACGAACTCCCAGACCAGCTTCGGGTGCCCATTCTCCACCTGCGAGGCATCCACGCAAATGATTCGCCCTTGCTCAGTCGTGTCCAGATTCTCCTCCCCGTGAGAGCAGACGACGAAGTTGCCTGCCACGGCGGGCGAGCTATTGATCATGTTCTTGCCAAAGGGATAGCTCCAAACCAATTTTCCCGTGTTTAGCTGGAAGGCGTGCAGTGCACCATCGGAACCGCCGGTGATGAGCAGCCGCTGCCCGTTGATCGTCGCGACGACGGGATTGGAGTAGTAAGTACCGCCCATCACTCCGGGGACCGTCGACCACCACACGACATTCCCATTTCGCTTGTCGAAGGCGACGAAACGATTGGCACCGCGGGCGAAATCACCCCAGCTGCTGGAAATCAGACCGACAACGACCACGTTGCCATCCACGGTCGGACCGACGACCCGGCCGCCGTAACCGGTCACTCGGCCGTATTCTTCCGAGAGGTTGTGCTGCCAGACGATCTTGCCGTCCTTGTCGTAACAGCGGAAGAAACCTTGCGTGCCGTGGATGTAGACGTAACCCGTTTCCGCGTCGCCGACGGGGCTGGTCCAGCCGACGCGATTGGACACGATGTCGCTGTGGAAGACATTCATGAAGTCTTCCCAGATGACCTCGCCGGTGTTGGCGTCCATGCAGACGAGTCGCTCGCCCTCCTCCAGGCCGCTGCCGACGCTTCCGAGAAAATACAGCCGGCCGTTCATGACGATAGGCGTGGACCGGCACCCATACCCGTGCTTCACCCAGATCAGGTTGCTGCCGGGCTTGCTGGGGTCCAAGGAGAATTTGTCGGGCAGGCCGGTGTCGAGCGCCACGCCGTTCTGAAACGGGCCGCGCCAATGCAACCAATCGCTGGCTCGGAGCGGCCAGTTCAGACCGCCGATGGTCGTCCCCACGAGCAGGCTGGCGAGAATCCAATGGAACCGCATAGGCCCCTCCTCCATCACGACGCTTCCGCGTGCCGTGTCAACCGTCAATGCGTGTCACTCTTCTGCACCACCAATCGCCGTGACTTCATCTCGAAGCGAGGCAATGTTCCGGGCGGGACAGCAACGACTTCCGCGCGGAAAAGCAACTCGTCGCGCAGTGCCTTGCCGATGTGGTCTATTACTATGGACGTATCCGTGTTTGGCACGCATTCGATCTCCACCCGCAGGTCCGCCAGAGGATTGGTCAAATCCAGGATGAGGCGGAACTCGGCCACCTCGGGCCAGCGGCGGATGATCGCTTCGATCGCACTGGGGTAGACGTTGTTGCCCCGCAAATGGAGCATGTCGTCGCAGCGGCCCAGGATCCCCCCCTGAAGCCAGCCATCCCTCCCCGCACGGACCAGGTCCCCAGTGCGATACCGGATGAGCGGACTGCCCAGCCGACCCAGGTTCGTCAAAACCAACTCGCCCACGGATCCCGCGGGCAGCGGTTGAAGCGTCTGCGGGTCGATGACTTCGGCCAGAAACTCTTCCGTGAGGATTTGCAAGCCCCCGGGTCGGTCCCATGGTTCGGTGGCACAGGGGCCAATTTCGGTCATGCCGCTGTGGTCGATGACTCGGGCCTGCCAAGCCGCCTCGATCCGCGCGCGAACCTCGGGAATGTTCCCGCCCGGCTCACCGGCGACCACGAGCAGCCGCACGGCCGCTTGCGTCAGATCCAGCCCGTCCCGTTGGGCGACCTCGGCCAGGTGCAACGCATACGTGGGAGTGCAGAACACGACCGTGGCTTGATGATCCAAGAGGAACCGAAGCCGTGCAGAACTGCTCATCCCCCCAGCGGGCAAAACGAACCAGCCTCCCGACACGGCCGCCTCGAACGCGGTCCAGAAGCCAAGAAATGGCCCGAAGGAGAAGGCGAAGAACAAGCGATCGCCCGGCCCCAGCCGCATCCAATCAAAGTAGCGATGCCAGCACTCCAACATCCATCGCCAGCTCTCGGGAGTATCGAGCCAACGCAACGGTTGGCCCGTCGTCGTCCCCGACGTCTGGTGCAGTCGGCTGTAGCGGTCGCGGGGGAAGGTCAGGTTCGTACCGTAGGGGGGGTGCCGTCGTTGGTCGGCCAGCAACTCCTCCTTGGTGGTGAATGGTAACTCATGGAGGGCGAGGGCCGGCCAAGGGATTCCCGCCAGCTTTTGCGCGTAGAAAGGGTTCCGGGGCACGATCAACTCGAGCAACTCGCGCCATCGCTCAGACAAGGCTCGGAACCCGAAACCACTAAAATCGGGGCGAATGCGGCTAACGTCAGCGTAGTGGGGCGAGCTTCGCCTCACAAGGACCGCAAGCCGTATCGCCCCGTCATTGACCGATGTCGAAGCAGAAGATCAAATCCTGGTCTCGGATCAACAATCGGCCCGCCGCGATGACAGGATGCGCCCAGAACTTGTTGTCTCGAGTGCGGATCGAGGACCGCGAGGGCGGCTTGATCTGACCCGTCTCTTTCCAACCTTCCGGCGAGGCGACCCCCACATGGACGATGCCCGTGTCTTCGTCGTAGCAGAATAGATGGCCGTTGGCGGCGATGACGGCACCCTTGCCCGGGCGCTGGTTGCCCAACTTCCACTTCACTTTTCCGGTCATGAATTCGAGGCAGGTCCAGCCTGGAGCCTCTCGTCGTGGCTCATAGCTGTGCCCGTAGATGTGGCCGTCGAGGAGGACGACGCCGCCGTGGTGATTGATCATGTCCTTGTTGTGGTACACCTTCTCCGCCTTGAAGGCATCGCCGTCTTTCGTCAGTCGGATCAGATCGCAACCCGAGCCGTAGCCGCTGGTCACGTAAACGTGGTTGTCGTGGTAGACCGGGGTGGGAATAGCGGCGATGTTTTGGGTCCGGGCGTAAAACCACAACAGTTTGCCGTCGTCAGCACGGACTCCGGCGACGCCCCGGCGGGTGAGGTTGATGTATTGGCGGACGCCGAATGGCTCCGCCAGGATGGGGGAAGAATGGGCGGCATCGTCGGACAAATCTCGGGCACGCCAAATCGTCTCACCGGTGTCGCGCTTCAAGGCAACGATCGCCCCATCGCCCCCGGGGGTGAAGAT
>JAOAAM010000583.1 GCA_026418875.1 Gemmataceae bacterium
CCAAAGCGCTGGGCTTCAGCAAGGCGATGCGGCGTGCGTCCAGTCGATGCAACGACGGGCGAGGCATGGTGCATCCATTCGCCGACAAAGGACACTCGCAAGCGGAACGTCGGCGGAGATTCTACCCCCGACGAATCCGCGGAAGCAAGGGCAGCATCGCCAAGAGCAGGCCCGCGCCGAACACGTAGGGCAACATCGGGGGGGTGGTGAGTTTGTAGAGGGTAAGTCCGAAAATTGGCCCGAGGATGCGGGCGAGAGCCGACGAGGATTGCGTCACGCCGAGGATTTCGCCCTGCCGATCCGGCGGGGTTCGGCGGGAGATGAGGGCTTGGGCCGACGGCGTCAAGAATGCGAAACCGACCACGGCGGTGGCCAGGCCGGTCAGCAGGATCGCCAAGCGTAAGCCGAGGGTGACATCGGGCGCGTCGGCGAGCCAAGTCAGCCCCGCCAGAGACAAGACGCCCATCGACATCAGCAGGATGCCCAGGTAGATGAAGGCGGCCTCGGCCATCTGCCGGGCCAGTCGGCGATAAAGCAAACCTTGGGCGATCACCAGGACGAACCCGACGTAAGCGAACACGAGGTAGCTGCGGTTCGGGTTCAGGTGCAAGGCATCGCGTAGGAGCATGGCCAGGGTGGTCTCGAATCCGCCGAACCCGAGCGTCGCGAGGAAGAAGATCAGAATGACGGGGGCGATCGAACGATTGGCCAGCGCGGAACGCCAAGCCAGGAGGTTGATCCAACCGCGACGTTCCGCCGGGACGGTCTGGGCGGCTCGAGTTTCTGGGAGCAAGACGATGGCCAGAACCAGGGCCACGAACGACAATCCGGCGGCGACGTAACCGGTGTAGCTGGTGGCCTCGCGCTTTCCGGGGGCGACGGCCAGAGCGAGAGCGCCAAGCAGCGGGCCGAACGTGAAGGCGATGCCGAACGCGGCTCCGATGATCGCCATCCCCTGCTTCCGTCGCTCCGGCGGCGTCGAGTCCGCGATCACGGCTTGAGCGGTGGAGATTGTGGCACCCGCGATGCCGGCCCCGATCCGGGCCACGAAGAGCAATGTCAGTGCCAGCCGGGCCGACGATTCCGCCGGGAAGCTCGCCGCAATCCCGAACAGGGTGTAAAAGATGACTGAGCCAACCAAACCCACCAGCAGCACGGGCCGACGGCCAATCCGATCCGACCATCGACCCCACATGGGCGCGAAAATAAATTGCATAGCCGAGAACGACGCCATCAGCAAGCCGACAATCGTTCCGCTCCAACGCTCGGCGTGCGACCCTTCCGGGACCAGCGCTCGAACATACTCATCGCCAGTGACGGGCAAAAGGGGCAGGACGATGCCGAAGCCGAGAAGATCGACCACGACGACCAAAAAGACAATCAGCATCGCCGAGCGATGGCCAGACATGCGTTCGTTCAACGGTTCCATCTCGTCGCTTGTTCAAGGAGGCTGGGGCGAGTCGCGGCGGTCGGCTCAAGCCGGGTGGGACTCTCTCGATCCACACAGCTCCCGCAGCACCGGGGCCGACTCGCGGAAACTGGTGTCGCCCAGCAGACAGGGATGTTTGTATTGCTCGGGAACTCCGCCGGAACGACGCAATCGGTTCTGGTCCCACTCCCTCCAGTATCCCCGGGGCAGAACCACCACGCGCAACGGGCCGAGCCGGCCGCTGTCCCGCTTGCTCTCATATTCACTGTTGTTCCGCCGCAAGCAACCCTCCAGTGCTTCCACGAACTCTCGACCGGCTTCCCCGCCGATGGCATCGCCCTCCTCGACAAACAAACCGTAGTATGGTTGCTGTTCGTCCCAGCATGGAGCCACGCTATAAGTCCCAGGCCCATAGCCCAACCGTCGCGCGATCTCATCCACCGACCGTGTCACGTGATGCTCCGACAGTTTCTCGCCGGTCAGGTTCGAGAAGTAGCTCCCCTTGCCGAGGAATTGCAGCAGCGGCGTCCGGCCATGAAAACCTGTGACCTTCACCAAGTCGCGGATGTGGTAGCGATACAAGCCATACGCGGTCGTCGGCAGGATGAAATAATGCCGACCCTCTTGGAGTTCGTGCGCCCCCAAGACCGTCGGCTGGGTCGAATCGGCCTCGTCCTCCGGGATGAACTCGAAATAATGGGTCGTGATGTCCAGCACGCCCGACGGCGTGTCATTCACGATCGGGATGGTGAAGCGGCCCTCGCTGGCGACCAACCCCAGGTCGCGCAGCCAGAATTCGCCGTAGTATCGGGGCAACTGCCGCAGGTATGGGCCGACGCTGCCGCCCGTCCAACAGCCGATCAGGTGCTTTTGCCACACATCCTTCGGATACAGGGTGCCCGTCTGGCGGATGATCTGCTCGAATCGTCGAACGACCCGAGGCCGCCGCTTCAGCTTCTGGTTCAACGATTCCCGAATCTCCGACGGGATGTCGAGGTGCCTCGCCAACGTCCCATCCGCCAGGTCGCGCAACAACGATTCCTTGTGCTCATCGGCGATTCGCGCCAATTGCACCAGCGTCGATGGATTGGCGGTCACCACCATGCCCACGTCGCGCGGCAGGCTGAAGAGCATCGCCACATACATCCGCGCCGTGGCGTCCTTGATGCGGCCTGTCTCCGGCGGAACGCAATACAGCCGACGAATGATCCGCTTCTGCACCTGCGTCGTGAAGCCGGAAATGCTGCCGCAGGGAATGCCCGCTTCGGTGCGGAACTCGTCGGGGTCGCCGGCCAATTGCACGATCGGCTTCAGCGAAATGGCCCGACGATGGTCGCGAAGGGTCCGTAGCCCCCACAGGTTCCAACCATGGCGATAGTCGCGAAGATACTGCGGGGTCACCGGGATGAACTTGCGACTGGCGGTCGTCCCACTGGTCAACGCGAACATGTGGATGGTCGGTTCGTGCAGCAGCGCGTCGATCTCCCCACGTTTGACCCGCTCGATATATGGCTCGAAATACTCGTAAGGCGCGATCGGCACTCGACGACGATAATCCCCCACGGTGCGAATGTCGGCGAAGCCGTGATCCCGACCAAACGATGTCTCCGCTTGTCGCTGGAGGATGGAGCGCAGCAAGTGCTCTTGGATCGGCTGGGGATCGAGGCCGGCCCGGTCGAATGCGCGAAGGCGCCGGCGGATGGGCCAGGCGATCAGTTTGCCGATAGTGTGAACGATCAGAAGCCGCAGCATTCGTCCCTCGAACGTCGAACGGCGACGTGGTTGCTCGGGCCTGCCTCACGAAGCCAGATAGCGGTCGAAGAAATCGCGCACCCTTCGGCGGTATTCGTCCCCGGCGACATGCAGACCCATGTTGTGTTTGGCTCCCGGGATCAGCCAAAGCTCCTTGGGTTCGTGCGCCAGGTCGAACAATCGCTGGGCCATGTCCGGCAGGATGTAACGATCCTGTTGCCCGTGGATCATCAGCAGTGGTCGGCGGAAACGTCGCAGCGCCGGCTCCAAGTAGACAAAACGCACTCCGCGTTGTCGGCCGACCTTGGCAATCGCCAGATCACCCAACCAGGCATAGTACCACGAGGGCAACAGCCCCTGAATCAGATAGTGCTTGTTGTAAATCGTGATCCAATGCCGCATGTAGGGCACCAAGGTCGTCCGAGCGGCGAACATCCCGTCAGTCACGGCGCAGCGGATGTACGGTTCATTCACGGCGGCCAAGATGCCGGCACCAGCACCTTTGCTGATGCCAAACAACCCGACGCCTCGCGGGTCGGCATCCGGTCGTGCTTTCAGGTAGGCAATCGCTGCTCGCGCATCGACCACGTCCCGATCCATCGACCAATGCATCCGCTCCAGGTTCGGCTCCGAGTCGCTATCCCCATGGTTGCGCGGCTCGTAAGCAAACACATCGTACCCCGCCTCGATCAGATGCGCACAATACTCCCGGCACGACCAGCGATTCGAACCAAACTCCGGTCCGAAGAGGATGACCCCCTTGCGTGGGCCAGCCGTCTTCAAATAGCAGCCCGCCAGCGTCAGACCGTCGGCCGTGCGGAATCGAACATCCTCCGCCGCCGGGTCCGGTTGCCCTCGTGGAATGTTGAACAGCGGGATCTCCTGAAAGCCCCGCTCGATGTACTGCAAGTAATTTCGTCGCAGATGCTCGAACAAGATGACCAGCAGCACGAGCACGGTCAACGGCAAGGCGAGCAGTATGACAACTCCTGCGACGATCCACGACACGCCCAAATTCTCCTCGGACTCGACCCATGACCGCGGCGAAGGGATGGCATCACCCGCGGCGGATTGTCAATCCAGAGCGGAGGGATGGCATCTTCCGCGGCGGATTGTCAATCCATCTTTTCGTATGCGCCTCGGCCATCCCCCGCGTCAATCGATGAACAGACAGCCACGCTCGACACCACGTTTCGACTCGGCCGTCGCGGATCGAGAAAAGAACCTCCCGCCCGGCACCCGCATCGATCAGGGAACACCGGCCTCGACGCGAATCGGGGGCACCTTGGGGCGGTGCCGTGGGGTGGCGGTTTCTCGACAATTTTCAGTCGCTGAAGCGCGAGACGATCAGCGAGACGTTCTGCCCGCCAAAGCCGAAACTGTTGCTCAGCACATGATGCACCCGCTGCTCCCGAGCCGTGTTGGGAACATAGTCGAGATCGCAGTTGGGGTCGGGCGTCTCGTAATTGATTGTCGGCGGGATCACCCCTCGCCGGATCGTCATGATGCTGATGATCAGCTCGACGACCCCGGCGGCGGCGATGAGGTGGCCCATCATGCTTTTGTTGCTGGAGACAGCGACGCGATAGGCGTGAGGTCCGAACGTTTCTTTGATGGCCAAAGTCTCCACGCGATCGTTGACTTCGGTGCTGGTCCCGTGGGCATTGACGTAGCCAATCTGCTCCGGGGTCAAGCCACTATCGCGCAACGCCCAGCGAATGGCGGCGATGGCTCCGTGACCGTCGGGGGGGCTGTCGGTGGTGCGATAGGCGTCGGCGGTGGAGCCGTAGCCCGTGATCTCCGCGTAAATGGGGGCACCTCGCCGCCGGGCATGCTCGAGTTCTTCCAGAACGACCATTCCCGCCCCTTCTCCCAACACGAATCCGTCGCGGTGCAGATCGAACGGGCGGGACGCCTTCTGCGGAGCGTCGTTGCGTGTCGAGAGGGCGGTCAGCCGGTTGAACCCCGTCACGCCAAACGGGTGGATCATGCTGTGTGCCCCACCCGACAGCATCAGGTCGGCGTCGCCGTGGCGGATCAGTTCGACGGCTTCACCGATCGCCTGGCTGCTGGCAGCACAGGCCGTCAAGCAGGCGAAATTCGGTCCGAGAAGCTCGAATCGCTCGGCCAATCGCGCCGAGGTCGTGTACATCTCGAGTTCGTATTCCCGCTTGGGGTTGAAATCCCGCAGCGCTGCCTCGAAGAACCGCCCGGGGTCGACGGTCGGGGCACCTGCGGCACCGACGGAAACGGCTCGGATCAGGTGATCGAATTCGTTCTGCCCTTCGCCATTGCCCAGATAGATGCCGAACCGGTTGCGGTCGATGCCCTGGTGGGCTTGGGAATCATCGAGGGCCTGCTGGGCGGCGGCGAGGGCAAAGCGTGTATTCACCCCGCAGTGTCGGTACC
>JAOAAM010000600.1 GCA_026418875.1 Gemmataceae bacterium
GCTCGTCGGCAGCGTCAGATGTGTATAAAGAGACAGCCTCTGGACCGCACGGCCCCCACGGGCAGCGGCTCCACGGCCCGCAGTCACCACACGGCTGCCCCCAGCAGTTGTCGCCGCAGCCATTCCACAGTCCGCTCCACATCGGATTTCCCGGAATCATCTCCGGACTCGACGGCGACAGCGGCGTGGGATAACCCGAGTAGGGCGTCGCAGGAGCCACCGGACCGAACCGAGGTTCGTGCCCCGTGGTTGGTGGCTGACTTGGGGCCATGCGGCCTTCTTGCGGTACCGGAGTTGGTTGCGGCAGCAGAGTGGATTGGGTAGTCAGCATCGCGCCGGCGGGAAGAAGTTGCGGGGCCGACGGCTGCGAATTCGCTGTGGGGACATGCGGCGCGACAGGCCCATACGACGGTGCCCCCATCCCGGCCGCTTGGGGAGCTTGTCCTCGGTTCAAATCGGTGCGCTGAGGTTCGGCCTGGCCGACGCGGCTTGCGGCCGGACGCGCGGGATTGACTTGGCTCGGCGGAATCGGAGGTAAGGGCGATTGTGCGAAAAGCCCACTGGCTCCGAACAAAGATCCCGCCAGCGTTCCAATTATTGCTCGACGCATTTCCGGGATTCCTCTCCTGATCCTGGGGCCTGACCCAGTCATTGACCCGACCGCGAATGCCGTCCGCGTCCACCGAGGTTGCAAAATTCCCGATGGAAAAGACCGCAACATTCGCATCGTTGATACTGTCGCTCAGATCGGCAAATTTGGAACAATCGCATCAACGAAATCGAAGGAATTGGTTGTGTAAAGCCGCAGACTCACAAATTGGTCAAGTGAGTGGGGATAGAGTCCACACCGCCAAACGCGTTGTTCGCGAGCCGTGGGAACGATCAGATGTCTTCATGGTCAAAAACAACGAGTCTCGCGTGCGGTGTTGGTGTCACCAGAGCGCCGACGAATCCCGGCGGACTAGGGACCTCGTACATTCCCCAGCCTGCGCCAGCCGCTGGGTCACCCTTGACGCTCCGAATTGCCGGCGGGTCGCCAGGAAGTAAT
The DNA here is from genome assembly GCA_026418875.1 of Gemmataceae bacterium. Classification (GTDB taxonomy): domain Bacteria; phylum Planctomycetota; class Planctomycetia; order Gemmatales; family Gemmataceae; genus CAKZUU01. The sequence continues at coordinate 1,049 of JAOAAM010000600.1, forward strand.
GTCACGTCGAATTCATCGAGGGGATAGGCGAGACCCAAACCAATCGCCTTGATGAAAGCCTCTTTCCTCGTCCAACAGCGAAAAAATGCCAAAAGGCGCTGCTCCGCGGGTAGTGTTAGCAAATCAGCGACCTCGGGCGGCGAGAAAAATCGCTGAGCGATCGGTTCGACTGCGAAACCATCCCGCACTTTCTCAATGTCCACGCCGATCGGGCCGAGCTGAGTCAGCCCGATGAGCGCCCACTCCTCCGAGTGGCTGAGGTTGAAATGCCAACCGCTACCCGAGGGTAACTGTGGTTTGCCCGCTCCGTCGTATTCGATGGGCACATCCTGTGGCCGGCAACCGAGCGTTTCGGCAAGGATCTGCCGCAAAAAGGACCGACCCACCACGAATCTCTGTGCCGACTGTTTGTGCCGAATACGCTCGCATCGGGCACGTTCCTCGGAGCTTAGAAGAGCACGGCACCAGGCGATCTCCGCTTCGGAGCGGTCCAAAGGCACTCGCCAAAGTCGGACCTCTCCGATTCCGCTGTCGATCTTTGTCGCAGGGTCTCCGTAGGGCAAAAAATGTCCAACCGTCAGGACGTGCGACTTGGCAGAGGGCGGGTGTTCCGGTCCGGACACGGTTGTCGGTTCGACTCGGTCACGCATCGGACGCCCATCACAAACGGCACAGCCACCAAGGGCATGGCAGCAGAACAGAGTTGATTGTATACCAGTTCTATCCCGCCTGCGAATCCGGTGCCTCGGAGCCACGGCCACGATGAGTCAACACACTTCCTCGACCGCACCGAATGCCGATCTCGAACTCTCGACCCAGCCCTGGTGGCATTCCCTGACACGCTACCACTGGTTCGTTTTTGTCGTGGCGGCCTTGGGTTGGCTATTCGACACGATGGATCAGCAACTGTTCACGTTGGCGCGTCAGCCCGCCATGATGGACCTGTTGCACGTCGAACCCACGGATCAGGAGGGGATGAAGGAAGTGCGGTTGTATGGCGGATACGCGACGGCGATCTTTCTGATTGGCTGGGCGACCGGCGGTTTGGGTTTCGGCATCATGGGCGACCGAGTCGGTCGGGCCAAGACGATGGTGGTCACCATCCTGATGTACTCGATTTTTACCGGTTTGAGCGCGTTGTCGCAGAAGCCTTGGCAATTCATGGTCTTTCGATTCCTCACGGGGCTTGGCGTCGGCGGAGAATTTGCCGTCGGGGTGGCTCTCTTGGCCGAGGTCATGCCCGATCGTGCTCGGCCCTTCGCCATCGGTTGGCTGCAATCGCTGTCCGCGGTGGGAAACATCACCGCCGCCCTAATCGCCCTGAGTGGAGCGGATTGGCGAACCATGTTCATCATTGGCAGCGGACCCGCTTTGCTCGCTCTGTTCATTCGCCGTCGACTGAAGGAGCCTGAAAAGTGGCAAGAAGCCGTGCGGCTGAAAAAAGAGCGAATGGGCTCCTACAGCGAAATGTTCGGCAATCCGCGATGGAGGCGAAACGCGTTGGTGGGGCTAGCGCTGGCCTTTGTCGGCGTGGTCGGGCTTTGGGGAATCGCTTTCTTCAGTTTCGACCTGATCCGCGACGTGTTTTACCCCCATTACAAAGCCCAAGGGCTTTCGGACGCCCAAATTGGTGGAAAGTTGTCGTATTGGGTCGGAATTGGCAGCATCCTGCAAAATGTCGGGGGCTTCTTTGGCATTCACTTCTATAGTCGGTTAAGCCATCGAGTGGGCCGACGCCCGGCCTTCCTCGTCGCTTTCCTATTGGCCGCGACGAGCACCGCGGGAACATTCTGGTATCTCGGCAAAGTAACCGGCGTCACCGACATTTATTGGATGCTACCGATTCTCGGTTTTTGCCAGCTCTCGATGTTCGGCGGCTACGCGATCTACTTCCCCGAGCTTTTCCCGACACGGCTCCGGAGTACCGGGACTTCGTTCTGCTACAACGTCGGCCGGTTCGTGGCGTCGGTCGGCCCGTTCACCTTGGGACACCTTGCCCGCGATGTCTACGGAGGCTACGGCAACGATGCCTTCCGATATGCCGCCCTAACCATGTGCTCCGTTTTCCTGATCGGGCTGGCGGCTCTACCCTTTGCCCCGGAAACTCGTGGTCAACCCCTGCCGGAGTGAGCGCGATGAAACTGGACGTTCCTGAATGGCTGGCTCGCCGCGGCGGAGAGATCATCCGCGGAGTCAACGAAGGTAATTGGCTGGTCCTTCTCGACGGCAAGCCGCAATATCGAGTGAACCTGAAACCTGCCCGCGGTGCCTTCACTTATGCCATCACGCAAACGGTCAACGGGCGGGAAGTTGCAGGTGGTCGTGTGTTTCCGACGCTGGAAGATGCCCTTCGCGGCGGCTTGGATCACCTTCGCGAGAGTCTGGGCTGGTAGCCGACAAAAAATAAAATGCCCTAACGCAGGGAGTGCTTTGTCGATGCGTCACGTACTATCCGCTTTGGTGCAAAACGAGCCGGGAGTGCTTGCTCACATCTCCGGAATGCTCGCGTCCCGCGGCTTCAACATTGACAGCCTGGCTGTCGGTGAAACCGAGAACCCAGAGTTGTCGCGGATGACTTTCGTAGTCCACGGCGACGATGCGGAGTTGGAGCAGGTCCGCAAGCAACTTGATAAGATTGTTCGGGTGGTCCGTGTGATCGACATTTCCAGCATGGACTACGTCGAGCGGGACTTGATGCTCATCAAGGTTCGGGCCGCTCCGCCGCAGCGCGTCGAGATTTCGTACCTCGTGGAAATGTTCCGCGGTCGGGTTGTGGACATCTCCCCGGACTCCCTGATGATCGAGATCAGCGGTCGCGAGCAGAAGATCGAAGCGTTCATCGAATTGATGCGACCTTACGGTATCATCGAACTCGCGCGGACAGGACGCATCGCTTTGGTTCGAGGAACTCCGGGGGTGCAGGAGACCGAACATGATTCCGGAAGTGGTGTTGCCAACTCGGTCCGTCAGGCCGGAGGTGAAAGCGGCTCTGGAGGGGCTTCGGCCGGGGCAGCGAATCCGAATCACGCAGAAAGTCCGCGTCGGTAGCCGGTCGTGGACGACGACGGTCGAAGGCACGTTCCGTGACCTCAACTATCTCGCGACGGGACTGTCCACCGAGCGGGTGCCGGAGGACGATATCGTTGTTCCCACCGTGCATTTCACGAAAGACAACGGCGAACTCACGAGCATTTCCGTGGACGAGAACACAAAAGTGACTGTGTTGTGACTCTGCCCGCTATTTCCGTCGCCAAATCGACTCGATCGGTATGTTTAATTGCCGTCGGAGTCCGTCGATCTCTTTGAGGAACCGCCGCGCATCCACAGGATACCCTGCGGTCGATCGGAGGTGCGGTAAGCGGTTTTGCCAGAACGCATTGAACTGCCGCATCGACACCTCCCTGATGTACTTGCTCAGCATCGACGCCCACGCAACCAACCAATGACTTGCCTCGGCTTGAACCTGAAAGGCCCACTCGACCATTGGCTCCCGCAGACATCGGTAGCGGCTTCCTTGCTTGTCCTCCCGCAGAGCGTGAATCCACCGTCCTGGAAAGACGTCCGATAAAAAGTCGGCGTAGTATCGTCGGCCGCCTTGACAGTCGATGACGAAGTAGATCTCGTCGGAGTCACCCAGGTGTCGCTGGCAGGTGCGAAACAACCGACGCAAACCTTCCTCCAGCACTTGCGACTTGTTCAGCCCTCGAGCAAGCAGCCGATTCAACTCGGCCGCCGTGGTCACAACGCTGCTTGCCCACAGCAGTATCGGTCCGTGATGCCGTCGCGCCGTTTGCAATCGCTGTCGCGACTCGGCGACCAGAGCGTCGGTTGTTTCCACCGGCAAGGTAAGGCCGCCGGCAAACCAAGGCTCTTCCGCGACTTCGCGGAAAGAGTCAGCCGCGACATGGCACAGCCAATCCCGCCACTTGCTTGGGTGGGTCGCGAGATCGGGCGGGATGGTACCCAGGATACTAGACTCGAGACGCTGAAAACCCCGGGGCCCAGAATGAACGGTTTTGGAATCATCGATGAGAATTCGCCCGTCTTCAGTGTCGCCGCGGCGGCGTAAAAATTGGCTCAATCGTTTGGGCAAGTCGTCTGGAGGAGAGTCACAATTCACGGCGACCGCGGATTGTACGAGTGGCCCCAAATTGGGGCCGTACCCTGCTTCATCGATCCCGACAAACCACGCCATCACTTTCCCCACACGAGTCTGAACCGAGAGGCGGCAGGACCATAAAACGGCTGAAGACCTGTGTCGCTGGTCGCGAGGGGTAAATCCACATGACGTCCGACAATGTCTTTTTGAAGATCATCGAACGAAAAATTCCTGCTCGCATCGAGTTCGAGGACGAGCGTTGCCTGGCGTTTCACGACATCAACCCGCAGGCACCAGTCCATGTCCTCATCATTCCGAAGAAGGTGATCCCGGCGCACACGGACCTGGCCGATGAAGACATCGAGCTTCTGGGCCATCTCCATCTCGTTGCGCGTCGGCTGGCGGAGAAAATGGGCCTTCATCGCGGCTACCGACTGGTGCTGAATTGTGGACCTGATGGGGGACAAACCGTGCCCCATCTGCACATGCACTTGCTGGGCGGCCGTTCGTTCCACTGGCCGCCCGGCTAGGATTCGACGTTGGGAAGCACGTCGGGTTGAAGTTGGTATCCCTCGACGATTTTGTTGGTCATGTTGAACAGACCGACAACGGCGAGAAGTTCCCCGAGCATCTCTGGGTCCATTCCCAGCTTTTGTGCGGCGGCGACGTGGCTGTTGACGCAATAGGCGCAGCCGTTGGTCGCCGAGACGGCGATGGCAATCATCTCCTTGGTCAGCATGTCCAACTTCCCGGGCCGCATCACCGACTTCAGATGTCGCCAGACCGATTCCAAATGATCCGGGTTCGTGGCCAAGGCTCGCCAGAAGTCGTTGACGCGATTGACCTTCCGGGTCGCCTTGATGTCGTCAAAGACCGCTTTGATTCTCGGGTCCGTCGTATCCTCCGGCACCAGCTTCACGGTGGCCATCGCCGTTTTCCTCCTTGGGAATTCGCGGATATTCGATGGGACTTGGGTTCCGTGTCAAGTTGATCACCTGCTTTAGAATCGCGGCGAGTTGTTCCGAGCGATCAAAATGGACATGTCGTAAATCGTTGACCTCCCAGCGGTCGTCCGGCTTAACGTAATACTGCACCTGTTCGCTGTCGCTCGTCTCGCCGGTTTGGAGCACGATTTTCTCATCCTTCGTCTGTAAGGCCCAAGTCCGCTGATCGGCGGATGCCAGAACGACGTATGGCCGGCAGGTTTCTGTTTCCCGCAAGAGCGGTAGCAAACTCTGGCCATGCCCAGCAACTTCGGGCGTTTCTTCGATAAATTCAACGAGTGTCTGGGCCAAATCCACCGGTTGTGTCAATTCGAGCACGCCCCGTCCGGCTTGCTCGTCTTGGGGCAGGTGAATCACGAGGGGCAAATGAGCGACGCTCTCATGGATGGGACCAGACTCGCGGACCCGCCACGGCAGGTTGGCCAAGGGCACACCTTGACCCGAGGTCAGGATGATCCAATCGTTTCTCGAATCCACCTGTCGAAGCCAGCTTCCGAGCCAATCGTCGAATGCCGTGATGGCCTCGGTCGCCATTTGCATCCACTCGTCGAATTCGATCTCGGTGGCAGGCCAACTCAGGTCAGGCCC
>JAOAAM010000697.1 GCA_026418875.1 Gemmataceae bacterium
GTGGCTTTGTATTCGCAGATCTTCGAGCGAATTTCGGGATGGAAGATCTCAGCCCCGCCCCCGGGCAAGCTCCCCAGACCGGCATCACGGAATTCCGCAAGCAGTTCCCGCGTAGGACGGCCTGTCAAGCGATGGAACCAATCCCACTCGACAGCGGTGTAGGCCTTCAGGTGCAATCGGGGGTACGCGTCGTGGATGATGCGGATGACGTGAAGATACCACTCGTAGGGTTTCTGGTGATGCAAGCCACCGACGATGTGCAGTTCTGTGCACCCCCGGGCGTCAGCCTCGGCTGCTCGTGCCAGAATCTCCGCGTCACTCATGACGTAGCCTTTGGGGCTTTTCAAATCGGCGCGGAAGGCGCAAAACGTGCAGCGGTAAACGCAGACGTTGGTTGGGTTGAGATGTTCGTTGACGTTGTAGTAGGCGACGTTTCCGTTTTTCCGTTCTCGGACTAAATTCGCCCACTCGCCGAGGGTAAAAAGATCGGCTTGAGTTTCGAGAACCATCCCGTCGTCGAAGTTCAGTCGTTCCCCCGCTTCGACCTTTTCCTGAATCCGGCGCAATGCAGGCGTCATGGATTGCCTCGGCTCCCTGTCGTTTCGGGATATTATGCGTTCCGGGAGAGAAACCGCAAAGCGGCAGGCAGGGGCAACCCAGCAGGCTAGGGCTTGGGTGAGTCGGCGGCCGCGGCGACGATTCGCCGCACGGACTGCACTTGGTCCAGAAGGGCTTTCAGATCGCTTTGGCTGCGGGCGAGTTCGGTGAGGACTCCTTCGATCTGCTCGAGATCGCGCACCGCCTCATCGCGGCGTTGGAGAAGTTGTCGCTCTTCCACCGTGGAAGGCGGGATCTGCTTGCGGGCGGCACGGAGGTTCGATGCGACGCCCCGATCCGCCAGCTTGCTCATGTAATCGCCCATCTCCACAGCTCGCGACACGTCACCGGAGCGAGCGGCCGCTTCCACCTCCCGAAGCCACACCCGAACCAGACGTTGGCAGGAGTCGGCCCGTTCCAAGGCACTGTCCGAATCCGCGAGTTCGAGACTGCCTGCGACGGTCGCTTGCAGCAAGGCGCGGTTTCGGCTGAGCAAACGAGCTTGATCGGAAGGGGGCAATCGACCCGGGTTTTGTGCTCCTGCCCAACCACACAGCAATGCTAAACTCAGCAGCCAACCAGCGAGGCGTTTCATGACTTGGCCCCCCGGTGCACGGGTTGCGGCTGAAGTCCGGCCACGTCTTCCTCTCGTAACTTCCGCCGAATGACTTCTCGGGCTTCGCGGGCGGCCCGAGCCATTTCCTGGAAAGCTGCGACCCGGTTCGGGGGAACCCGCCGCGATGTTTCCTCATACGCCGTGGCCATCCGCATCAGGTCGGCTGCGATGGGTTCCAGCAGGGCCTTGCGGTTCAGCGGCGGAATCAACTCCGCTTTGCCACTCACCCCTTTCTCGCCCAGGACATCGGCAAACAGTTGGGCCAAGGTCTGAAGGTCGTCCACATCGGCGACTAGCGCCAAGGTGCGGGCTTGTTCATCCAAGGCCGACGCGATCTGAGCCAGAATTTCCACCCGGCGATCGATGGCATCGGCGGTGGCTTTGA
>JAOAAM010000014.1 GCA_026418875.1 Gemmataceae bacterium
GGCAGCGTCAGATGTGTATAAGAGACAGGGCCTCCCCCACGTCGTAGACCGGCACGATGTTGGGATGCTGTAGAGCGGCGGCGGCTTTGGCCTCCGCCCGGATCCGTGCCCGGTCACTGGAGCTGGCCACGTCGCCGTGCAACAGCATCTTGAGGGCCACGACACGATCCAGGCCCTTCTGCCGCGCCTTGTACACCACGCCCATCCCACCCCGGCCGATCTCCTCCAGCAACTCGTAGTCGCCGAAAGACCGCGGAAGTTGGACCGAGGCCACGCCATTCGGGACCGGGGCCGGGGGGAAGCTGGCCGTGGAATCGGTCAGTCGGGCCGCTAAGCACGCAATGTTGTCCAAGGCCCACAGTTGACGCAACTCGTCCGCCAGGTCCGGATTCTCCCGTGCGACGAGGTCGATCGAGGGGTTGCGGCCGGAGCGTCGCTCGGCATCAAGCTGGCTCAGCAGTGCCGCGAGCCGCTCATCGCGGGAGGCATCGGCATGGACTGGGATTGTCCCGTCAGGGGTTGGCAGACTCATGGGAGGGGCCCTCGTCGCGCGTCCACCGAAGGAACGCTTCTTTCAACCGACGCAAGGCACGCAGGTGACGCATGGAGGCGGCCGCCTCGGTCAGGTTCAACATGGCGGCGATTTCCTGGTTGGTCAACTGCTCGTAATACCGCATCAGGATGATTTCCCGATCTGGTTCGTCCAGCTCCGCCAAAACCTCTTGCAGCTTCTGGGTCAATTCGCGTTGGACGGCAGCCGAGGCCGGCGTCAGTTCCTGATCCATTAATTGCGCGACGAGCATCACGGACGAGGCATCCGGGGCGGCGGCCTCTTGCTGCTCGCGGTCGATACTTCGGCGACCCGCGGCCTGATGCCGCCGATGGGTGTCGATGATTCGATCTTGCGCGATGTGCCTCAGCCAGAGGGTGAATGGCATCTTCGGGTCACGCAGATATTCGCGAAACCGCCGATGGGCCTCCACCAGCGTCTTCTGCACCACGTCGCTAGCATCCTCCCGATGCGCCAACTTCGGATCCAGGCGCAAGCCCACGGCTCGGCGCAGCGGCTCGCGGCAGCGGGCCAACAATTCGTCCAGCGCCCGCTCGTCCCCCGCACGCGCCCGGTTCAGACAATCTTGCACCTGCTCCGCATCCGGCCACATGTCACACCTGCATGATCCCGATCACCCAAACTCATTCTAAGGCGCGAACGACGATCGATTTCCCATCCCCGACTTTCTCAACCTTCCTCGGCCACCCTTTGCCAGATTTGGCCCCATATTTGGTCACATCACTGGCCCCAGACTTGGCACCATCCTTGGCCAACCTCGACATTTCTCGACCATGTCCGCTGATTCCACTACATTGGCACACCATGACACGACCTGAGAGATCCCGAGTACGGCTTGGCGTGCTGGCGCTGCTCTGCGCCATGTCGTTCATCCTGTATCTCGATCGCGTCTGCATGGGACAGGCCCTGAAGTCGATCGAAGCGGAGTTGGGACTCGAGCGTTGGCAGACGACCTGGGTTACCATGGCCTTCACCGTGGCCTACGGCCTGTTCGAAATTCCGACAGGACGACTCGGGGATCGCTTGGGTGCTCGGCGGGTTCTGACACGGATTGTCGTGTGGTGGTCCGTCTTTACGATGTTGACCGGTGCCTGCTGGAATTTCTTCTCGTTGCTGGTCGTGCGATTTCTCTTTGGCGCTGGGGAGGCGGGGGCGTATCCGAATGCGGCCCGAGTGATCTCCCGCTGGTTTCCGGCTGCCGAGAGAGGAAGGGTGCAAGGGTTAATGCTCGCGGCGGGGCAAGCGGGGGCCAGCTTGTCGCCGGGACTGACCGCGCAAAGTATCGCCTCGGTTGGCTGGCGCGAGGCTTTCGCTTTGTTCGGACTGGTGGGCGTCGTTTGGGCGATCGTTTTCTGGCGCTGGTTCCACGATGACCCAGCCCAGCACCCGAACATCAGCTCCGCGGAACTGCAAACCATCGGCCGGCATGGTGCCGCCGACGAGCACGGATCGATCCCCTGGCGTCGGGTCGCTCGCAATCGCACCATCTTGCTCCTCGGGCTAATCGTGACCTGCACTGCCTTCGTGGCGTACCTGTACTTGAGTTGGTATCCGACTTACTTGCAAGAGGCCCGCGGCGTCTCGTTGCAGCAGTCCGGGTGGTTGGCCTCGTTGGCTTTGGCCGGCGGCGGTCTGGGGCTGCTCAGCGGTGGCTTGATCTTGGATCGGATCACCAAGCGGAGCGCGAATCCGTTGCAGCGTCGGCGTTGGGCGGCGACGGCGTCTCACTTGAGTGCGGCCGTCTTGCTCCTTCTGGCAGTTGGCAGTGACTCGCCGACGCTATCGGCTGGTTTCGCCGCCGCTTCGTGCTTCGCCATGTTCGTGCCGCAAAGCGCTTGGTGGAGTTGTGCGATCGAGGTGAGCGGGCCGCACGTCGGGGCGTTGTTCGGACTGATGAACGGAGTGGGAGTCGTGGGGGCGATTTCCTCACAGTTCTTTTTCGGCCGATTCCCTGAATGGCGCGGCCAACTCGGCTTCGTTGGCCGCGCTCAATGGGATCCCGCCTTCTACGTGTGCGTCGGGTTGTTGTTGCTCGCGGCTTTCAGCTGGCAATGGGTGAATCCACTCCGCGATCAGGTGGAGCCGATCGCAAAAACCGAGTGACTGCCTCGGTGCTTCAGCTACGGACGGCCTGCCGCAGCACCCGCGCCAGCGATCGCAAACATCATCATGTAGAACAGGCAGCACCCGCCGCAAGCCAAAAGCCAAATGATCGTCGAGACCATGCCCAGAATCCGGCCGACGTTGGTGTTGCTCTCGCCCTCGGGGTCCATTTGCCCTGCACGGATCTTGGTGATGTCCCCGTTCCCGAGAATCCAGGCGATCAGGCCGGTGATCGGTGCACCAACGCCGATGATCCCGAGGATTCCCAGCACCAAGATCAGGGTGCCCCGGTGAGGCTCCTGCCGGCGGCGACGAGGCCGGTCATCGTCTTCCTCATCTTGGATTCGACGTCGTGGTGGTGGGGCCTCGCTTTGAGGCATTGCCCGAAATTCCGCAGGTGCCGATTCCGAAGGTCTCTGCGGCGTGGGCGAAGTCTCCGGTCCGAGACCTTCTCCCTCGAGGCTTGCCGTGAAAATGTGCCCGCACTGCGGACATTTCACCGATTGACCCACCAACTCATCGGGAACACGCAATTTCCGCCCGCACGATGGGCACGACGTTTGGACAGGCATGAAGTTCTCCGCTGCGGGGCCAAAGCAATTTAGATCGGGTACTTGTATTTCGTCGCGGTCACGAGTCTCTTTTCGGCATCAATTTAGCGACAGCATATTTCGCTTTGGATGAATGGCGAGCAAAAGCTGGCCGATAAAAAGCGATGTTCCAATTCTTCCGGCTGGGGCCGACCAGGAGGGTTTGAATGAAAAGCTGGCGAATTCTGGTTGGTTGGGGTGTCGTCTTCCTTGGTGCGGCCACTGCCCAGGCCCAGTCCCACGACTTGGTTGAGACGGCCCGACGCGGCGACTGCCATCGCCTCGATCTGACGTTGAATCTCAAAGGCGAGCTGCGAGTCAATCGGGAAGGTAAGACCGTCGCCATCCCGATCGTCGCTGGTGCGGCCCACCGCTTCACCGAGCGTGTCTTGGAGGTTGCCTCATCGGGGATGCCCACGAAAGTGGCACGCCACTACGACTTGGCCAAAGCGGAAGTTCGGATCGAGGGACAACCCATGAGTCGGATGATTCGGGACGACCGCCGACTCATCGTGGCCCAACGAGTCCGCGACCAATTCCTCACGTACAGTCCTGCTGGTCCGATGACCCGTGACGAACTCGAGGTGGTGAGCCAGCATTTCGACACGCTCAGCCTATGTGGATTGTTGCCGCAGCGTTCGTGTGCCGTGGGCGATTCGTGGAAAGTCGGCAACGACGTGGTTCAAGCGTTGGCGCAGTTCGAGGCGTTGATCTCCAACGAGATCACGGCCAAGCTAGAACGCGTCGCCGATGGCTTCGCCGAGATTTCAGTTGGCGGCAAGGCAACTGGCATCGAGTTGGGCGCGTTGGTCAAGGTGACGGTGTCGGCCTCGGCCCGGTACGAGATTTTGGCGAAGAAGCTAGTCCGGGTGGAGTGGATTCAGCGCGACGAACGCGACCAAGGGCCGGCCAGTCCCGCGGCGACGATCGAGGCGACCACCATCGTGCAACGAACCGCGGTGGATCTCCCCGCCACGCTGCACGACTCGGCCTTGGAGAGTGTGCCGCCGGGCTTTGATGTCCCCGATGCGTTGAAACTCGTGTATCACCGCGATCCTCACGACCGCTACGACGTCGCCGTCTCCCGCGATTGGCAACTCGTCGCGCAGACGGACCAGCACTTGGTGTTGCGGCTGATCGAGCAGGGCGACCTGGTATGCCAAGCCACGATCACACCCTGGAGCAAGGCCGATCCGGGCAAACACCTCAGCAGCGATGAGTTCCGCGAGATCATGTCGCAAGCGCCCGGCTGGCAATTCGAGGAGATTCTTGAAGCGGGGGAGATCCCTGCGGACAACGGCCGTTGGATGTACCGGATCTCGGCCCGAGGGACGATCGAAAACACCAAAGTCGTGCAAACGTTTTACCTGGTCGCGCACTCCACTGGCGAGCAAGTGATCGTCACGTTCACGATGAAACCCAGCCAGGTGGGCAAGCTCGGCTCACGCGACTTGACCTTGGTCGGATCGATCGGCTTCCCCAAATAGTCCGTTTTCCTTCAATGCCCCGGGCTTTCCCATGACGCAGGGGGAGGGGCGACGCTGTGTGTCATCTTGAACCCAGCGTCGCCCTTGGCACCGGAAACTTATTCAGAGGAACGCCAGAGGAGGCGTTTCAGGCTGCCAGCCGCATCGCCTTGGGCGCGACTCCGGTGATGGCTTCGATGAAGGCGCGGAACAGTTGCATGTCCAAAGCCGAAGCTGTTTCCGCCTCCGGGTGCCATTGCACGCCGACACAGAACCACTCGTCGTTGTCCACTTCGATGGCCTCGATGACCTCGTCGGGCGACTTCGCACTGACCCGAAGCCCCTGGCCGAGTTTCTTGATCGCTTGATGGTGGCTGCTGTTGACGCGGAGTTCGCCGCCGCCATAAATCTCATCCAGGCGGGTGCCCGGTTCGAGCAGGACGATGTGTCGATGCGGTCCGCCGCTGGGATCGAAGTGCGGCAGGGCCTTGGGCAGATCTTCCGGCAAGTGGAGGAAGAGCGAGCCGCCCCGTGCCACGTTGATTTGTTGCATGCCGACGCCGATGCCGAGGATCGGGATTCGTCGCTTCATGGCCAAACGCAGCAGCATGAAATCAAAATCCTCGCGGCGGGGCGACATCGGCACGACCGTCGAATGAGACGGCAGATTCTGCCGCTTAGGGTCCAAGTCCAGTCCGCCGCAAAGGATCAAGCCATCGATGCGATCCAGCATCGTCTCCACTGCCTCTTCGCGGGGAATGGGCGGCAGGGCGATGGGCAAGCCGTCGGCTTCGTAAACCTTGTCGAAGTAACCGGCCCCAAGCCGCGTCATCGCACCAGTGTGCTTCGATGCGGGTATGAAATCCAGATTGATGCCGATGACTGGACGCGAAAACGCCATCACTTTCCTCCTTGAAAGAGCCGCATCGCGCGGGACATCTGCTCGAGAGTCTACCGTCCCGGAGACCGCTGCACGAGCAGTGCTTATTTGAGTTCACGATCTTACCGATCCGTCGCGCCGGTTTTCAAGCGAGATTTTTCTCTGTGAAGGCATGAAAGGCTTGTTGATCTTGCAACGAGGGTCCAAAAACGGCACAATCGGCCCGAAGGATCTAGCCGCTTGCCAAGGAGGGTTTCTTGGCGGACACGTCTACCCGTTTGATGGTCGAGGCATTGACTCGGGCCGCTGCCGAGCCGAACGGCTTGCCGCTCTTCTCGGGCAAAGACCGTAGCGGTCTGTTCCCGCGCCGAGCGGTCGGCGAAGCGGCAGCGAGACGCTGCCAAGAGGAGGGGTTGCTGTCGGTCCTCGATGGCAAATTGGGAGTGATTACCGAACGCGGACGGCAATGGCTTGCCGAGTGGTCCGATCCGCGGCAGGTGATTGAGGATTTTTTGCGGATCGTCGAACGGCAGCAGGGGCAGCTCGTGGAGTTGCAC
>JAOAAM010000021.1 GCA_026418875.1 Gemmataceae bacterium
TGTGTATAAGAGACAGAACCGGTCTCGTCGAAGCGCCCATGGGCCCCCGGCCGATCAGCACGCCCTTCATCTCACCCGGGCTGCGACAACCTCCCACGGTCCCGGCACGCGACGCCCTCATTCCGGATGATGATGAGGTGATCGGGGTGGCGCTGGCGGGCGTCGCGCGGGCATATCACCTGCCTTCAATGAACTCGTTTTCTCGAATGGTCATCAACGACATGATCGGCGAGGTGCCGGCGACCATCACCTACGATCGCCAGCAAGATCTCGTGCAAGTGTTTACTAAATCCGGCGCTCGCGAGCCACTCGCTGTCGAGGTTGGCGGGATGTTTCACGGCCGGTTGCTACTCAGGCTGAACGGCCGCTTTTTCTTTCAGGCGAATGGGAAGGTGATGGCCGAACCGGACGCCGCCGAGGAAACCCTTCTGGAAATGATCCCATTTCAACGCACGCCGTGGCGAGCCTGGCGGCAGCGATATCCGCAGGCCGACGTGTTTTACGTCCCCAAAGATTGACGCCACTCGGGTGTTGGACTTTAGGCCATCGCGCCGGTGATGGCCGCCGCAGGACGCGATAGCGAGTCCCGAGGTTACTTCTCGTCGCCGTATTCGTCCTTCCACAACTCGTACCAGGCCATTTGAATCGCTTCGAGGATTTTTTCATTCGACTCATGCGGTTTCCCGGTGAAGTCCTCCAAGTCGAGGATCCACTTGTGCATGTCGGTGAACCGCACGGTCAACGGATTGAGGGTGTCGTACTTTTCGAACAATTTTTCGCCGATTTCGCGGTAATCGGTCCAGGTCATGATTGGCTGCTCCTTCTTGCGGGAGTCGGTCGCCGTGAATCAAAGTTTCGCGGCGTCGATCTGTTCCAATGTTTGATCCTTGAGAACGGCACGGGCGACCGCATTGAAATTGATCATGGCCAAGGGCTGAGTCGCCTTGCCGAGTTCGGCCACGGCCTGATGCAACGTGTCGACGTCGCCGCTTTGGATCGCCCGTTGGACGGCGACGATCGCCGCATCGACGGCTTCCCGCTGCTCGCGACTCAATTCTCCGCCGACTTGTGATAACGCTCGCTCCGTGTAGCGCAGGTCAGTCTCGGCTTTGTTTTTCAACTCGATCCAGCGACGAGCCGTGAAGTCCTCGTGCGCGTGCTCCACACTCTCCAGGACGAGACGTTCCACTTCTTCTTGAGTCAACCCGTGGCTGGGTTGAACCGTGACGGAGGCCTCCTTCCCGCTGCGTTGCTCCTTGGCGCGAACGGTCAGCATGCCATTGGCGTCGACAAGGAAGGTCACGTCCACCTGCGGCATCATGGCAGGCATCGGCGGAATACCCGACAGCGTGAACGTGCCGAGCTTGCGGCAGTCCTTCGCCAGTTCTCGCTCGCCCTGGTAGATGTTGATCTGGATTGCTGTTTGACCATCGAATTGTGTGGAATAGCGAGCCGTTGCCTGGGCGGGAACCGTGCTATTGCGGTGGATTAGTTTGTCCACGGCCCCCCCAAATGTCTCGATCCCCAACGACAAGGGCACCACGTCCAGCAGCAACATGTCACGACGACCGCCCGCGAGGATGTCGGCTTGGATCGCCGCGCCCAACGCGACGACTTCGTCGGGATTCAGTTCCGTGTGCGGGGGCTTGCCGAAAAACTCGGCGACTCGCTGGCGAACGTATGGGATGCGAGTCGATCCGCCAACGAGAACGACTTCGTCGATCTGCTCCGGTGAACATTCGGCATCGCGCAGGGCCTCACGACAGCAGTCGAGGGAGCGATCGATCCACGGTCGAATCAATTCCTCGAACTCGGCCCGACGAAATGTTCGCCGGTAGTCGATACCTCGTGAAGGCACCCGCAACACGAAGTCGGCGGAATCCAGAGTGGAGAGGATGATTTTCGTTTTTTCGGCGGCATCGCGCAGGTGCTGCAACAATTCGGGGTCACGCTTCGTAGAGTCCAGACCCATCTCACGCACCACCACCGTCATGATCGCGCGGTCGAAATCATCGCCGCCCAAGTGGGTGTCGCCGTGGGTGCTGAGGACTCGGAATACTCCGTTTTGGATTGAGAGGATGGAGCAATCGAAGGTGCCCCCGCCCAGATCATAGACCGCCACGGTGCCTTGCTTCCGCTGATCCAACCCATAAGCCAGAGCCGCCGCGGTTGGCTCATTGACGATTCGCAGGACATCCAGCCCCGCGATTCGGCCGGCATCTCGGGTGGCCTGACGCTGTGTGTCATCGAAGTAAGCCGGCACGGTGATGACCGCCTTGGTCGGGTTGCCGGCGCGACGTCGGACTTCTTTGAGGATCATCGCCGAGAGTTCCTCGGGGGTGTGCTCTCGACCGCCGATGACTACGTGCAGCACTTTTCGACCTGGTTCGACCTCTCGCTCGACCAGTTGATGCGGGATCAGTTCCTGTTCGCGGCGAAGTTCATCCAGGGATCTCCCCATGAGCCGCTTAACGCTGAAGATGGTGTGTTCGGGATCGGCCAAGGCTCGAGCCTTCGCAGCGCTGCCAACGAGGACGGTACCATCCTCGTGAAAGCTGATCACACTGGGAACCAGCGCGATTCCCCGCTCGTCACGGACGACGACCGGCCGACCGTCACGAACGTAAGCCGCGAGGCTGTACGTCGTGCCCAAGTCAATGCCAACGACCTTTGGCGTTTCTTGCATCTTTGTTCGCTCTGGATTCGAGGTCGTATTGGGCGTTGAGGGAATCGAACCCCCGACATCTTGCTTGTAAGGCAAGCGCTCTAGCCACTGAGCTAAACGCCCATGACGGACGATGGGACCAGCACAGGTCAGGACCGACGCAGGAGATTTTGTATGTACTTCAACGCGTTGAGCCGACGCCGCAGTGACAACAGGATGGCGGAACGATCCCCGTCGCGCTCCAGCCGATCGAAATCGTCGGCAATCTCCCGCAGCATGCCGTCGCGACGCTCGCGCAACTGCCGTTCGATTTCCGCCCGTTCGGCATCTTCGGCAGCTTCGGCCAAAGCCATTCGCAGTTCAAGCACTTCTTCAAGGAATTCCGGCGGCATCTCAGGGGAGGCGTTCGGGGGTGGCCCGCCATGTAATTGCAACAGGTACTCCGCCCGCCGGAATGGATCCCGGAGAGTGGCATACGCCTCGTTCAGCTGTGCCGTCAGCTCCATGCTCGCCTGTTGTTCGCTGGAAGCTCCCAACTGGTGGAAGTCAGGGTGCAAGGCACGACTCCGCGCCAGGTACTGCCTGTCGATTTCAGCGACATCCAGCGAAAAGCGCCTCGGCAGTCCGAGGCGCTCGAAGTAGTCTGGCTGGCTCATGCGGCCAATCACATCGAGAACGAACTGCCGCAGCCACACGTCCCCTTGGCGTTCGGGTTGTTGATGCTGAAGCCGCGACGGTTCAGGTCATCGTGGAAGTCAACCGTGACGCCTTCGAGATAAAGCAAGCTGCGCTTGTCAATGACGATCGGCACGCCGTGCATCTCGAAAGTCACGTCTAATTTCGGGTTCACTTCCGGATCCAAGTCGAGCTTGTGCTGGAAACCCGAACAACCGCCGCCGACCACCCGCATCCGTAAGTGGAGCGTCCGTGTTTCTCCCGCGGCAACTTGCTCCGCGACGATCCGTTTCACCTCGTTGGCGGCTTTCTCGGTTAAGTTGATCGGCGGTCGGGCGGGGGCCGCATCGTTCTTCACGCCCAAGGCCGTTGTTGTTTCCGTCGTTGTCGTGGACATTGATCAAAACTCCCAGAATAACATGTTGCGTGATTCATCTCTCGTCAGGACGTGAGGTTCAAGAATCTCACACGCCCACAGCCTCGGGCTTCGCCTCTTTGGACTGCCGGGCCGCTTGCTTCTCCTGATAGTTTTTGATCGCGGCCTTGATGGCATCTTCGGCGAGGACCGAACAATGCACTTTCACGGGGGGCAAGGCCAACTCCTCGACGATTTCCGTGTTCTTGATCGCCAGGGCTTGTTCGATGGTCTTGCCACGTAGCCATTCGGTGGCGAGGCTGCTCGAAGCGATGGCGCTGCCGCAACCGAAGGTCTTAAACTTGGCGTCCTCGATCACGCCGGTCTCGGGATTGACGAGGATCTGCAACTTCAGGACGTCGCCACACTCCGGAGCGCCTACCAAGCCCGTGCCGACGTTGGGGTCAGCCGTGCTGAAGCTGCCCACATTCCGCGGGTTGTTGTAGTGATCTAATACTTTCGAGCTGTATGCCATGGGAAAGCACCCCCTTCGATATTCAAGTCACGATCAGACCAAAGTTTCTTCAAGCTCCATCTTCAACTCGATGCTTTGACCGGCATCAATGCGCCGCCCATTGCACTGACTTTAGATCGATGCCGGCACGAGCCATCTCGTAAAGGGGACTCATCTCCCGCAGATGAGTGACCGCCTTGACGACCTGTTCGATTACAAAGTCCACCTCTTCCTGGGTGTTGAAGCGTCCCAAGCCGAAGCGGATGCTGCTGTGGGCCAATTCGTCGCCCACACCAAGGGCACGCAGGACGTAGCTAGGTTCGAGGCTGGCACTGGTGCAAGCCGAGCCGGAGGAGACCGCCACGTCTTTGATCCCCATCATCAGGGCCTCGCCCTCGACATAGGCGAAGCTGAGGTTGATGTTGCCGGGCAGACGTTCTGTCGGGTGGCCATTGATGTAGGTTTCCTCCAATCGGCTCATGATCCCTTGGCGGAGCCGCTCACGCAATTGCAGCAAACGCGGGGCTTCCTCGGGCATCTCCCGCCGCGCGATGTCGCAAGCCTCGCCGAAGCCAACGATCAACGGAACGGCGAGGGTCCCCGAACGCATGCCTCGCTCGTGCCCGCCTCCATCGATGATGGGATCCAGACGGACACGGGGGTCTTTCTTGCGGACGTACAAAGCGCCGATGCCTTTCGGCCCATACAGCTTGTGGGCCGTCATGCTCAGCAGATCGATCCCCATTTCGTTGACGTCGATGGGGATTTTCCCGACGGCCTGCACGGCGTCGGTGTGGAACAGGACGCCTTTCTCTTTGCAAATGCGGCCGATCTCCCGGATCGGGTTCAGCGTGCCGATCTCGTTATTCGCCGCCATGATGCTGACCAGGATGGTCTGCGGCGTGATGGCCTCGGCTACCTGCTCCGGATGAACTTGGCCGTAACGGTCCACCGGCAAGAACGTCACTTGAAAGCCGTCCCGCTCCAACCGCTTGCAAGGGTCGATCACGGCCTTGTGCTCGGTCACGGCCGTGATGATGTGGTTCCCCTTCTTGCGGTACATCGAGGCGACGCCTTTCAGCGCCAAGTTGTTGGACTCGGTGGCTCCGCTGGTGAAGACGATCTCCTTGGGCGAGGCACCGATGATCGTGGCGACCTGAGCGCGGGCATCTTCAACGGCAGCTTCGGCCTCCCAACCGAACGCATGATTGCGGCTGGCCGCGTTCCCGTACTTCTCGGTGAAGTAGGGCAGCATCGCCTCCACCACTCGAGGGTCACACCGCGTGGTGGCGTTGTTGTCCATGTAGATCGGCAACTTCAACGTCATGACACCCAACCCTCCTCTTCGCTGGTCACGCTCGCGGTACACGGCTCCAAGACCGACAGCGACAGCAACTCTTCCGGCCGACACGCTGCCGGGCGGAAAACTTCCGCCAAAGTCAAATTGCTCAAGACCTCACGGATCCGCTGATGGACCTCGGCGATCGGGCCTTTCAGCGGACAGCTGTGGAACATGGTGCAATCGTCGTCCGGGGCCGACGAGTTGCACTCCGCAAACCGGAACGGGTCGTCCAGCGATTCGATCAGTTCCACCAATCTCACGTCCTCGGGCCGGCGAGCCAGGGTGTAGCCGCCTTTCACTCCCCGATGCGACGCGACAAAGCCCTTGTGGCATAGCTCTTTCAGGATGTTGGCGACGAACGCCCGACTCAACTGATACGCCTCCGCGATCTCTCGCGCACTGGCATCGCCCTGCTTGCGGTGCAGATGCAGCAGGATCAGCAGGGCGTAGTCGGTTTTTCGGCTCAATAGGGCCATGCGTCACCATCGACAGAGGCAAAATAGCTCTGTTCTGCTTCCATTTCTACGCCTGTTAATCGGACTTGGCAAGTTCTATTTTGCCTTTTTCTTGTGAATTTTGTCACAATCGCTGAAGGTGAAGTCTAGTCAATATCTTCCGCCTCAGGAATACGAACCGTGATGACGAAACGATGCACTGAAGTAGGAGATTGGGCCGCTTCGATGGGGCTGTCGGTCGCTCAGCGGCCCTTCGGAAAATCCAAGCTGAGGTCGTTCGGTTTTGCCTCAACGGTGACAGGGCTGGGCAGGGTCAGATTCAAGATGCGGCCGCCTTGGGTCTGATCCCCCCCGCTGATGGTCACGTTGACACGATAAGCGCCTGCGGGGGCACCGACTCCGCGTTTTTGCGACAGGCTGTGCAGCGACTGAACTTCAAACGTCCCATCTGCGTTGATTTCGGCCGTGATGAGCCAATCCCGGCTCTCTAGGGTCTCTGGGGAGGGTGTGAAACGCAATAAACCTGTGGTCAGCGGCGTTCCGCCGCGGAGAGCTTTTCCCCGGACTGGATGCAACGGTGGGAGCTCGCCTTGGGGCTTGCCGTCGCCACATCCGACACAGCCGAGCAGCAACGCTGCCACGAGGGCGGTACCGAAGGGGTTGTTGCTCATCGTCATTCGACTCCGACAAACTGCCCGTCGCGTGGATCGGCCAAGCGAGCCCAAGTGACTGGGTCCATCATGGTCGAGAGGAAACGAACGCTGCCGTCGCCGAGGGCAACGTTGATCCCGCCGCTGTGGCCCGACTGCGGGCGGCTCGGATCGCACGAGTTGTACGGATGCGGCTGCGACTGGAACATCGGGGAGGGGGGGTAGTTTTCGACACCCGCGCCGCTCTTGTACCAGCCGAGGTTGAACCCCGGTCGCCAGATCGAATTGGCGTCGGCCCAGAGGCTGCCCCAAGTTCCCGAGCCGTGCTGCTGTCCCGTGTTGCCGCAAGTGCCGTAAAGCTCAGCGAAAAACACCGTGTTGGACAGGCCATCGGGAATGGCGGCCGGGATCGAGATTTCCTTCATCGTGTGCCCGGCGGGGGGATCGCCAAACACGTAGTTGTTCGCGCCGTAACAGCTGGCACCCCAATACATGGCTCCGCCATGCGAGGTGGTGTTCATTCCTTGGTTCACCGACGGATCGCTGGGGCAGATCAGGGTCGGGATGACGCGGAAATATTGGCCGCCGGCATAACCGCTCAGTGAGAGGGCCTTGAAAATGGGATCCTGTTCCAAGAACGGCAGCAGGAACTGGAAGATGGTGTAGTGGTGTCGGCCAAATTTCATCGTGGAGGGGGTGAAGCAAAAGTCGTAGGCGGGATCGGCGCACGGTGCGGACATCGGCGGCATCACCCCGAAGTTATCGTGGCAGTTGTGACTGGCGAGTACGATCTGCTTCGCGTTGTTCGAGCATTTCATCCGATTGGCCGCCTCGCGGATTTTTTGCACCGCCGGAAGCAGCAGCCCGATTAGGATGGCGATAATGGCGATGACGACGAGAAGTTCGATCAAGGTGAAGGCAAATCGACGCGGTTTCATAACGAGGTCGCCCGAGGTCGAAAATCAAAACTCCTGCGGAATTCCCTGGCAGGCGGAGGGGTTGTTAACCGGAGTTTAACCGGTCGTTCAAGCAAAATCAACCGACGGCCAGCCGCGAACGTGCGGCAGGTTCGCAGCGCTTAAGACGATTCCGTGAGGCGGGGCAGGTCTTGCTCTACCCTCACGATGTCCTATGTCAAACCGCGGTTGTCCTTCCCAAAAACCGAGAGTCACTTTTGATTCTGCACGACGTACCGATCGACGACACCTTCGCGGAGGCATTCCCGATGACCGCTTGTCGGGTCATCGTCACCGCGGAGAGCATGACTTGGGCCGAGATCGCTGGGCAAGTGGCCACGGGATACGCGGCGTCTGTCATCGGCTGCGATGCCGAAGCGGGGATCGAAAAGCGGTTGCAACCGGAGGATACGCCGGACGGTCGGCCCGGCGTCAGCCTGCTGTTTTTCGGGTTTGGCCGCGAATCGTTGCAGAAAGCCGTGGTGAATCGGGTGGCCCAATGCATTCTGACGTGCCCGACGACGGCTTGTTATAACGGTTGGCCGGTCGTGAAGGACAAAGCGATCAGCGTGGGCGGGAACCTTCGCTATTTCGGTGATGGCTGGCAGTTCAGCAAAAAGCTCGAGGGGCGTCGCTTCTGGCGCTTGCCGGTCATGGATGGCGAATTCTTGTGCGAGGATTTATTCGGCACCGTGAAAGGTGTGGCTGGGGGGAACTTCTTGATCGTGGCGAAAAGCCAAAAAGAGGGGCTGTCGGCTGCGGAGGCGGCGGTCACGGCGATGCGGCAGGTGCCGGGTGTCATCATGCCGTTTCCGGGCGGGATTGTTCGCTCCGGCAGCAAAGTTGGTTCCCGCTACAAAAAGCTGAAGGCCAGCACCAACGACGTTTTTTGTCCGACGATTCGCCCCTTGGTCCGCAGCCGTCTGCCTGACGGTGCCGGTGCGGTATACGAGATCGTCATCGACGGGGTGGACTTGTCGGCCGTTGAATCAGCCATGCGTGTCGGCATTCTTGCGGCGTGCCGTCCTGGCGTGGTGATGCTGACTGCCGGCAACTATGGGGGGAAACTCGGACCGTTCCACATCCACTTGCGTCGGCTTTTCGATGAACCTGCTGCGGCGCGCAATGACTGAGAGGACGCCGAAAGTTACCCCTCGAACGAGCGGGATCGCAGGATGGCCCGAATCAGTCGGGCCCCGCTCAACATGCTGATGAACATGCCAAGCAAGCCAATCAC
>JAOAAM010000095.1 GCA_026418875.1 Gemmataceae bacterium
GCACGATCGTCCCCAAAGTCCGTGAGGCATTCCGGGCGGAAACCGACCCCGTCGTGCGTCAGGGACTGGCGCATCTGCTGGCGTCCTTGCACAACGCCTCCAATGCGATCTTCAAGATCGACGACAACGCTCGTTCCTACGCCCTCACCGTGTATCGCCGCAATCACCCGGCAGCGAACCACGCGGCCGAGGCAATCGTGATCTACCCCACCACGCCGGAGCAAATCCAGGCGCTATTGAAACGCGATGCGGTGACTCCCGCTGAGGGCGGTCGTTGACACTTGCCCGGGGCAGATCGATCGCGCCGGACCTGCCGTTCGGCGCGATCGTTCCCCACGCTTCCTTTCAGTGAGAACAACGGCTCATGAACAAGATCATTGTCAAAATCGGTGCGGCAGCCGCAATCATCCTCGTCGGTGCCGGAGTGCTTTACTACGTCGTTCGTCCGAAACCCGTCGAGCCGATCAAGCCTCCCGAGGTGGCACCCATTTCGAAGCGAGAATCCATCTCGGTGCCGAAGGTCACCTTCACGGAGATCGGTTCAGCGGCCGGGATACGCTTCGTCCATGAAAATGGTGCCGACGGACGAAAACTGTTGCCCGAGACGATGGGCTCCGGCTGTGCCTTTCTCGACTACGACAACGACGGCCATCCGGATTTGTTGCTCATCAACAGCCGACCGTGGCCTGGCGGGAACGAACCGGTCCCGACGATGGCAATGTACCGAAACAAGGGCGACGGCACCTTCGAAGACGTGACCGAACGCCTCGGCCTCAACATCCCCATGTACGGTCAAGGGGTTTGCTGCGGCGACATCGACAACGACGGTTGGATCGACATCTTTGTTACCGCCATCGGTGGCAGCAAATTATTCCGCAACGAGGGTGGTCAGCGGTTTACAGACATCACCGCGATGGCTGGAGTTTCCGGCGGCGGCTACTGGCCCGAACTCAGCCGCGAGGCTTTCTACAGCCTGGACAAACCCATCCCTTGGCCCAGCTCGGCCACCTTCCTCGACTACGATGGCGACGGCCTCCTCGACCTATTTGTCTGCCAATACCTGACTTGGTCGCCCAAGGCCGACTTGGACAACAAGTTCACCCTCGATGGCACGACGCGAGGTTACGGCCGGCCGCAACAGTTTGTCGGCACACATTGCTTGCTCTACCGGAACGTGAATGGAACACGCTTCGAGGACGTCTCGGAGCGGGCGGGGATTTATGTTTTCGACCGCGAAGGCATCGGGCCGGATGCTCGAGTCCGCCCTGCCGCGAAGGCCCTGGGCGTGATCGTTTGCGACCCGGATGAAGATGGCTGGCCTGACATCGTGGTGGCCAATGACACCGTGCGAAATTTCTTCTTCCACAACGTTCCGGACAAGGACGGTGGGCGTCGCTTCGAGGAGAAAGGCAGCGCCGCGGGCCTGGCCTTGGCCGAGGGAAACGCTCGAGGCGGTATGGGAATCGACTGGGCCGAGTTCCTGCCGGGTCTTCGTGCCATCCAAATCGCGAATTTTGCTAATGAGCCGACCACATTCTTCTGTCAGGACCGGCCCAAGCGATTGCGCTTCGCCGATCTGGCCGTGGCGGTCGGCATCTCCGGCCCGACGTTGGGGCCGCTGAAGTTCGGCACTTTCTTCTTCGATTACGACCTCGACGGTCGGCCCGACATTCTGACGAACAACGGCCACCTCGAACCGGAAATCGAGAAAGTGCAAGCCGGCCAGAAGTATGCCCAGGCACCGCAGCTATTCTGGAACACGGGCCGCCGCTCTGGTTGCTTCGAGCCGGTCAATGCAGATGCTGCTGGCACCGATCTGTTCGTCCCCATCGTCGGTCGAGGGAGCGCATTTGCCGACATCGATGGCGACGGCGACTTGGACGTCGTGCTCTGCAACAACGGTGGACCAATTCGACTGCTCCGCAACGACAATCAACTGAACCATCACTGGATTCGACTGACGTTGGAGGGCGACGGCAAGCGGTCCAATCGAGACGCCATCGGGGCCACCGTCACGCTTGAGGCCGGCGCGAGAACGCAGACCCAAGTCGTGACCAGCGGTCGCGGTTATTTGAGCCAATGCGAGCTGACCCTGACGTTTGGCCTCGGAACGACCTCGACCGTCGATCGTGTCACCATCCGTTGGCCAGGACGCGATGCTGGTCCGCCCACGGTCTTGACCGACTTGAAAGTGAACCAGACACACCGTATCAAGCAGCCCTGATGGAGGGCATTTTGACGGCGATGGACGGCATGCCGCTGCACGACCTCGTGCGGCCCCAATCCGCGAACGAACTTCAACAAGTCGTCGGACGCGCTGCCACGGAGAAGTTCGGGCTATTCCCGATCGGCGGGGGCACCATGATGCATGTCGGCCGACCGCCTTCTCGCTCGGGGATCGGAATTGACCTGACCGGCATGAACCAGGTCGTGGATTACCCGGCACGGGACATGACCATCACCGTTCAAGCCGGCATCACGATGGCCCGGTTGAACGAGATCTTGGCGGCGGAGAGACAGCGGTTGCCCATCGATGTCCCCCAGCCTCAGCGCGCGACCGTGGGAGGCTCCATCGCCTGCAACATGAGCGGCCCACGGCGACTGGGGTTTGGCACTTTTCGTGATTACGTCATCGGCATCCGCTTCATCGACGACCAGGGC
>JAOAAM010000208.1 GCA_026418875.1 Gemmataceae bacterium
GCCGATTTCTATGAACGCAAAGGCGATCCTCAAAGGGCCGCCATCCATCGCCGCTGGCTACGGGAAGCGACCCCGGGCAACGCAACCGACGTAAAGACAGTAGCCCCGTCGGTGACTCCCTCGGCGGCGAATCCACCGCCGGATCGTTGAGGAGAGATGTCGATGAATCTCGCTCGGCCAGCCAGCCGCTTCGGGCTGATGCTCGTCGCAATCACGTTATATAGCGCTGGCTGCCACCGCCCCCCCCAGACGCCTGGCTCGACGGACCGCTCGCCGGTCACGTCGGCCGTTGAAGACAGTGGGCTGGACTGGTTCGAGGACGTGACCCCCCGCACGGGGATCGACTTCACCTATCGCAACGGCGAAGACATCGAGCCGCCCCACCTGTCCATCCTCGAATCCCTCGGCGGCGGCGTGGCGTTGATCGACTACGACGGCGACGGCCTGCTCGACGTCTTCCTCCCCGGGGGCGGCTACTTCGATGGCCCAAACAAAACCCTCATCCAGGGCCATCCGTCGCGGTTGTTTCGCAACTTGGGTGAGTTTCGTTTTCAAGACGTGACGGCCGAGGCAGGATTGGCGACCTTGGCCCACGACGCACCGTGGTTCTACACGCATGGTGCGGCAGTCGCGGATTATGACTTGGATGGCTGGCCCGATCTGCTGGTCACTGGCTGGGGCCGCGTCGCCCTCTTCCGCAACGTGAGTGACCAATCGGGGAAACGACGATTTGTCGACGTCACCTCCGATGTGGGTTTGGATCAAGGCATCACCTGGACGACGAGCGCGGCTTGGGCGGACCTCGACGGAGATGGCCGCCCCGACCTCTACCTCTGCCAATACGTCGATTGGTCCTTCGCGAACCACCCGACCGATTGCAATTACGACGGCAAAACGCGCGACGTCTGCCCCCCAAAAAAGTTCAGCGGGCTGAAGCACAAAGTGTTTCACAATCGGCCCAATGGGAGGTTTGAAGACGTCAGCGACTCCGCGGGTTTGGCTCCGGGTGGGCCTCACGCGAGCAAAGGGTTGGGCGTCATCGCCGTGGACGTAAACCTCGATGGCAAGCCCGACCTCTACGTCGCCAACGATACCGTCCCCAATTTCCTGTATGTGAATCGTTCGACGCCCGGCACGATTCGACTTGAGGAGATGGGGAGCCTTTCGAGTACAGCCTACGATGGTCACGGCGGACCCAACGGCAGCATGGGCGTCGATGCGGGTGATCCGGACGGCAGCGGACTCCCCTGGCTTTGGACCACAAACTACGAGAGCGAGTTGCATGCCCTGTACAAGAACCGCAGCACCCCGAAGAGCGTGCGCTTCGTGTACTACTCGCAAGCCTCGGGGATCGGCGCGTTGGGCCAGAAATTCGTCGGTTGGGGCACCGGCTTCATCGACTTCGACCACGACGGCTGGGAAGACCTCCTCATCGTCAACGGCCACGCCATCCGCTACCCCACGGGGACGACTCGACGGCAACGGCCAGTGTTGATGAAAAACCACCAAGGCAAATTCAAAATCATCTCCGAGCGTGGCGGATCGTATTTCCACAGCGAACACCTCGCCCGGGGAATCGCCTTGGGCGATTTGGACAACGACGGCACAACCGACGTCGTCATCAGCCATATGAACGAGCCGGTCACGGTCCTTCGCGGCGTGCCCCACCCCGGCAAGAATTGGCTGGGCATCCAACTCGCCGACGACCGTCACCGCGATTTGGTGGGAACTCGAGTCATCCTGCAAGCAGACGGAAGGTCGCAACATCGTTTTGCCAAAGGCGGGGGCAGTTACGCATCCGCACCCGATCGGCGATTCGTCTTCGGCCTCGGCAGTGTCGATCGCATTGACCAGGTCCGCGTCGTGTGGCCCGATGGCTCGGAGCAAACTTGGAGCAACCTGGCGGTCAATCGTTACCACAAGCTCTCGCGTAACTCTTCGCCACTCCCTTGACTTGAGATGAGCCTCATCGCGGCATCGCATCATGTTCCGCACCGCTCGGAAAGTACGAACGGCTCAGCGACCTGCCATGCAAGCCGCCGAGCCGCCGGGGATGACCAGCGATCCCGGGAGAAGCCATGATCCGTGATCGACGACTCAGCCCGGGATCGAGGATCGAGCAATCAGTTGCAGCAGTTGACCGTCTTCGTCACGCACTTCGGCACGCACACCGTGATCGTCCGCATCTCTTGGACCGGGACGCACACGTTGACGCACTTCGTGTAGGTGTACGGAACCATCCGCGTCTTGCAGACGTTGACCGTCACTTCCTTGTGCTCGATGACGCAGCGCTTCCGGCAGACCGGAACTTGGACCTGCTTCTGCACGGTCTGGTAGGTGCAGCCCTTGACGACGCCCGGCTCGTAGACCTTCACCCGCTTGCACACCGTCACCCGCACGCACTCGGTCACCAGGCAGGGCACCCAGCACTTGACCGTCTTGGTCTTCGGGCAAGGATCGCAGCAGGCCGGGGCGCAAGGATCCGCGCACGGATCGCAGCAGTCTTTCTTCTTCTTGCACAGGCCGGCCAGCAAACCACGGACTCGGTCGCCAACGCCCGGGCCAACCGGAACTTCACGGCACTCCCAGTGGCCCTTGTCCACGGTGCGGGTCCGCATCTCCGTCACTTGTTGGGTGACCCAGCGGGTCTTCATGACGGTCTTCTCGGTCCAAACCGGGACTCGTTCACACACCGTGCGGGTTTCCATCACGGTTTCGGTCACCCAGCGCTTGCAGCAGATCGTCCGGGTGCAAGGCTCCGTGTAGGTCTCGCAGCGATAGCCGGTGCAGGTGATCTGCCGTTGTTCCATCTTGTACGTCGTGCAGCAAACCTGACGCTGCTCTTGGACCCACTCGATGCAGGTCACCGTCCGCGGTTGGCAGCAATTGGCGCTCGCCGCCGCCCCGCAGCAGTCCGCCGCCGTCGCGCAGCAGTCAACCGCCCGGCAACATTTCGACTTCCCACGCAGGAAGTTGGCCTGGGCGCTCCCGACGAGGGAGACCGCCAGCAGGCTTGCCATCACAAGATGTCGAGCATGCATTGGTACGTTCCTCTTCCGCTGTAGGGGTTGAAAAAGCCCGAGCGCCCGTATTCGTCGGACTCCCTCTCGGGACCAATTTCATCCCAACTATGCGCAATCCCTTCGCCAGGGTGACACCGCCATGCCCCGGAAATCCGCAAAATCTGGGCCCTCTCTATCCGGTTGCGCCAGCCACGACGATCGCTCCCGGTCACCGCTCTGCACCAGGTAACTCGATTCTGCGGACTCATGCTGCAAAGCGCGAAAACAACAATCCTCTTTTTTCTCAAGAACGCACCGGTGGGTAAAATCTTGCCAGCCGATCTGGGTGGATTCCGCACATCACGGCCCCCGTCAACGCCCAGTTCCTCAGCGTCTGCCGCACAATCCCGACACGCTCCCAACGCCGCGGCGACACCCGGATGCCACTACGTGCAACCACCACCCGCC
>JAOAAM010000218.1 GCA_026418875.1 Gemmataceae bacterium
GGTATGCACAATACCGCTTCGATCCGTTGCTGAAGGGGATGCATGCGGTGTGCCCGTGGTTTGTGACCTGGGACGACCACGAATTCGAGAACAACTACGCCAACGACGTCCCGGAAGAGCGTTCCCGGGGTGAGTCCCCGCCGGATCGGGTGGAATTCCTCATTCAACGGGCGGCGGCCTACCAGGCCTACTACGAGTTCATGCCGCTGCGACGCCGATCGCTGCCGCAGGGCCCGGACATGCAACTCTATCGCAAGGCCCGCTTCGGTCGCTTGGCGGAATTCTTCGTGCTGGACACGCGCCAATACCGAACCGATCAACCCAATGGCGATGGTTTGAAGCCGCTGAACGAGAACGCCCTGAATCCCAACAACACCCTGTTGGGCAAACGGCAGCGGGGCTGGCTGCAAGCCGGCTTGATCGCCTCGCAGAGCATCTGGAACGTGCTGGCCCAGCAAGTCATGATGGCCATGCACGAGGTCACCTACCGCGATCGGACCGGCTATTCCATGGACCAATGGCCGGGCTACGCCTTCGAGCGGATGGAACTGATGCGATTCATCGCCGATCGCAAAGTCCCCAACCCAATTGTCCTGACCGGCGACATCCACACCAACTGGGTGAACGAGTTGCGGATCGACGACCGTCAGCACGAGCAACCGGTCGTCGCCACCGAATTCGTCGGGACGAGCATCTCCAGCGGCGGCAATGGCGTCCGTAGCCTGCCAATCGTCGATCAGCTCATGCAACGCAACCCGGGGCTGAAGTTTGTCAATGGCGAGCGCGGTTACGTCCGCTGCACCGTCACCCCCGACAAATGGCTGGCGGACTACGTCGTCTGCGAGGAAATCACGAAACCGGATGGCCCCATCGCCGTCCGCGCCAGCTTCGTCGTCGAGGCCGGCAAGCCGGGCGTGACGAAAGTCTCTGGTTGATTCCGCTCATCACCCCCCTGACCAGGTGTGATGCTTCAGGCCGCCTCGAAGGACTCGGGGCGGCCTGTGCTATTCGGCGATTGGGGCGACCGCGGCGACCGGGGCGATCAACCCACCCCGTGATTCTTGAACCATTCCAGCAAGCGCTTCCAACCGTCCTCGGCCGGCTCCTTGCGATACGTCGGTCGATAGTCGGCGTAGAATCCGTGCGGTGCTCCAGGGTACAGATGGATGTCTCCCGGTTTCCCCGCTTTTTTCAGGGCTTCCCGCATTTTCTCTACCGTGTCGTTGGGGATGCCGGTGTCGGCCCCGCCATAAAGGCCCAGCACCGGGCAATTCAGCTGTTCGACAATATCGAGGGGGTGTTTGGGGCGAAGATCGTCTTTCGGCCCGGTCAGTCGACCGTACCAGGCGACCCCGGCATTCAACGCCTTACTGTGGGCAGCATAAAGCCAGACGATCCGCCCGCCCCAGCAAAAGCCGGTGATCCCCCGCTTTGCCCCGTCGCAAATCTCCTGTTTTGCCGCCCAATCGAAGGTCGCGTCCAAGTCGCTCATGACTTGCGAGTCGGGCACCTTTGAGACTACCTTGGAGAAAATTTCGGACACTTGCTCGATTTGAGTCACGTCGCCTTGGCGGACGTAGAGGTCCGGGGCCACCGCGAAGTAACCGACCTTCGCCAGTCGGCGGCAAACATCGCGGATGTGCTCGTGCAGGCCAAAAATCTCCTGTACCACGACGACGATCGGCAGCCGCTGTCCTTTTGCGTGCATGGCCCGATACGCCGGGAGTTCTCGATCTTTCGTCGGCACTTGGACCATGCCAGCAGTTAAC
>JAOAAM010000255.1 GCA_026418875.1 Gemmataceae bacterium
CTCCAGCGGTCCTGACGATTCAGTCCCGCCTCGATCGCGTCCATCGTGGAGTCGTACAGGAAGAACAATTGACACGGCGTGCTCATGGCTGACTCCTCCTGTTCCCGTCGGAGCAAAACCAAGGCAATTCGTCTGTCGATCTCTCTCCAATCGCTGGGGAATTTGACCTACCTTCCCAATTATATCAAATCCCGCCTCGCGGTCAGGTCGGCTTTCCGCCTCTGACACCGGCCCTGCCCCGTGCCGATCGGCTGCCTCGGTAAACTCAGGCTTTTCGCTTCGACCTCTCCGAGCCAATCGACCCCGCTGCCGGTTCAACGGGAAACGATTTCCGCGAAGGCTTCGCATCCGAGCCGGCTGGACCGGTTCCTATACTAGCCCAATGGCATCCCGTCGGACCGAGAAACCTCTGCCCGCCTGCTACGCGATGGTTCATCGCGGCCTGGAGGAGATCGCCGCAGATGAGATCGAACAGGACCTGGGCGGCGAGGTGAAGAAGAGCGGCCGGGGGATCGTGGCCTTTCGTGTGCCGGAATTGGATCGCCGACTCTTACGACTCCGCACGGTCGAGGACGTCTTCCTTTTGGCTTGGGGTAGCGACGAGTTGCCTTACACGTCCGATGCTCTCGAGCGGATCGAGCAGTGGACGCGGAAAGTGCCTTGGCCGGAGTTGCTGCGCTGGCACCACGCCATCCGCGCCAAGCCCTCGGGCAAGCCGACGTACTGGCTGGTGACGCAAATGACCGGCGAGCATGGCTATCGCCGCGTCGATGCCCGCAAAGCGCTGGCACGGGGTCTGGCCGGCGTCTTCCCGGCAAGCTGGCGCATGGCGGAGGAGAATGCCGCCGTCGAAGTCTGGCTGACCATCCACGGCAAGCAAGCCGTCTGCGGGTTGCGCCTGTCGGACCGCACCATGCGGCACCGTCGGTACAAGCAGGAGCACCTGCCGCCATCGTTACGTCCCAGCGTCGCCGCCGCCATGGTACGCCTGGCCGGGACCGGTCCGGGCATGGTTGTTCTGGATTCGATGCTGGGTGCCGGCACCATCCTCGCCGAGCAAGCCGAACTAGCCCAACAGCGTGGACTGACCGACCTGCACCTCTGGGGCGGCGATCGAGAGCGTGCCGCGGTCCAAGCCGCCGCCGTGAATCTGCGCCGCTTTCGACCAGAAATTTTGGCCCGCTGGGATAGTCGCCAACTGCCCCTGCCCGGCTCTTGCGTGGACCGTGTGGTGTGCAATCCGCCTTATGGCCGCCAGCTATCCCCCGACGAGGATTTGGCCGAACTGTACTCCGCCGCGGTCCGTGAGTGGAATCGAGTCCTCAAGCCCGCCGGCCGGGCCGTCCTTCTGGTGGGCGACCCCCAGCCGTTGCTCGAGGCGATCCGACCGGTCGGTTGGTCGGCCCAGCGGCAGTTTCGGCTGCGCATGCTCGGGCTACCGGCTTTTCTGAGCGTCTGGCGGAAACGCGACGGCTGAGCGAACTCCTCGTGCTAGTCATCATCCCAATGTCTGAGGTTCACCCATGACGATCCTCGCCGATTGGCAAATCGAACGTGACGTCAAGATTGTTCCTTTCGCCCCGCAGCAGAAACGCCCGGGAGTGATTTCCTACGGCGTGACGAGCTACGGCTACGATGTTCGGCTCGGCCGCAAGTTCAAAGTCTTCACCAATGCTCGCTGCGCCATCGTCGACCCGAAGAACTTCGACCCGCAATCGTTCATCGACATCGAGGCCGACGATTGCCTGATCCCGCCGAACAGCTTCGCCTTGGCCGAGACGGTCGAGTATTTCGAGATCCCCCGCGACATCCTGGCGATCTGCGTGGGGAAGAGCACCTACGCCCGCATCGGGATTATCGTGAACGTGACACCGTTGGAGCCGGAGTGGCGGGGCAAGATTACCATCGAGATCAGCAACCCCACGCCCTTGCCCGCGAGGGTGTACGCCAACGGGGGGATCGCGCAGATCGTGTTCTTGCGCGCGGACCAGTCCTGCCGTGTCAGCTATGCGGATAAGGCGGGGAAATATCAGGATCAATCGGG
>JAOAAM010000289.1 GCA_026418875.1 Gemmataceae bacterium
CCCATCCGCCTTGGGCAGGCCACAACAACGCTGTATCGTCGCCACCGCCTCTTGCGGCTTGCCAATCTGGTACTGAACCTCAGCCAACGTCTCCAGATACGTAGGATTCAGAGGATCAAGTTCGACAGCCTTGCGTGCGGATTCCAAGGCTCGTCCTGCTTGCTGCCGAAGGAACAAGTCGAAACGGGCGAGTTGATGGTGTGCCTCGGCGTGATCGGGAAAATCCGCGAGGATCCGCTGCCATCTCTCGGAGAACCGGTCGAGCATCTGCTCGGCGGCGGCTCCTTCCCCTCGTTGGCGCAGCACGGGAACCAACCTCAGCGGGATCTCACCCAGCAGGGGGCTGAGTGACTCGGCCAATTCCGCCTCTTTCTGAGCCGCGGTTGCATCGCCTTGCTTGTAGAATGCCATGGCCCGCAGCAATCGGAGCATCGCGGGCATGTGCAAGTAGGCCTCGTACCGAACGTAACCGCGAGAGGGCGGCATGACCCGCAGGATATTCCGTTGAGTCAGGGCAGCGGCTTCCTCGGGCTTGCCTCTCCGCACCTGCTGGCGGGCCAATTCGTCGCTCACCTCGATGATCGACGACGTTCCAACATCCCGGAGCCGATAACAGGTCCACAGTTCCTCGAAAGCATCGTCGGCGAATCCCCGAGAACGCAGGGCGGCGTAAAACGCCTGGCGAGTGCCGAGATTCCCGAGGGGGATGCGGTGGCTCCGCTGAATCCAGGCCAAAATCTCGGGGTGCTGCGGGTTCAACCGACGGATGGCGTCGGCGTGAAGGAACAAGGGCAAGGGGGCCGTGCGTTCGCGCTGCCACGCACGCCGATACGCCGCGGCTGCCTCGGCCCAGTGCCGGTGGTCGGCCAGGGTATCGCCCAGCCATACCACCGCCTCCGCTGGGGCTTCCTCCCAAGTGGGATCATTCAGCAATTCCCGAGCGGTTTGAACCAGTCCCCAGCGCGCGACCAATCGAGCCACGGCCTCGTACTGCTTCACGCCGTTGAGTTCGGTCACAGGCACCCGTTGGCGCACTAGCCGTTCCAACTCCTTCAAATCACACCGCCCGGAAGCGATGTCGTGCAACCGATCCAATCGCTGCTCGGTGCTGTTTTCGGGATCGAGCTGAGCGAGGAGTCGCCAGCAGATGTCGGCGTCGGCACCGAGTCGCGGTTCCAGCACCGCCAGAAGCGCTCCCAAGCGTGTCTCGGGAGACTCGCTTGCCGCAAGAACCACCCGCTTGGCCTCCTCCCGCATCCCGAGGCGGATCAGCCAGGCGATCTTCGACTCCAGCCAGAGCGACTCGGGGATCTCGCCACGGTGCGTGTTGAGCCGCTCGACCCATGTTCGCGCCTGTTCGATCAAGCCCAGTCGAAACAGGAAATCGACATGGGCGAGTCGGGCAGCCAAGCGGCCTCCTTGCTCGGCATGGGCAGCCGCTTCACTCAGTTGCAACGCCTCGCGAACGTCACCCCGCGCGGCCTTCAGCTCCACCAAGGCACGCGACTCGCCGGATTTGGACAGAAATTCCAACGCCCGCTCGGTCTGTTCGTTCAACAAGAGAATTTTTGCAAGATTCCAACTCGTCCGCGACGGTCGGCCTCGGCCTCGCGGCTCAAACCGGACATCGTCGAGGAGAGCCAGCTCTTGCGTCCAATCGTCCTGACGGCCCAAGTGCCGCAGCGCAGCCAAGCGCAGGCCCCAGTCACCCATCGTGCTGGGTGTCAGGGAACGCACGGCCGTCGCCTCGGCCAATTCGGACCATTGCTCGGTTTCAATCAACAGTTGTCGGAGCAGCGCTGCGTCGTTGGCCCGCCGGGCCGCATCCCTGGCCCGCTCGACATCCCCACGATGCAGTGCCAAAGAGGTCAGAACCCGAGCATCGAATGTCAGGCTCCGGCGATCCAGTCGTTTTTGAAAGTCGGCCAGCCAGAGATCGAGTTGGCCTCGCTGCGCCACCGCGCCAACGAGATGCGGGATCACCGAAGTTAATTGGGCGTCCAGAGCCTCGTTCATCAGTTCCAGGGCAATGTCGTCGTGTCCCCGTGCCACCAGCGAGGACAGGATGCGCCAATCGTCGCGGGAGAGTTCGTCCAGGATCCAACGACGCTGATCGACGGAGGAGGCGTCGAGGAGACGGAGGACTTGTTCATGGGCGGAGTCGCCCAGTTCGAGCAATTCGCGGAGGACCTGGGCCTGGTGGGCCGATCGGCCCGCGGCTTGATGAAACCGAATCAACCGCTGGGCGATTTCAGGCGGCGTGTCGGGAGTGATGCGGAAGATGAGGCGCTCCAGTAACAGCCGCGCTTGCCGTTCGATCTCCGGCACGTCGCTCCGAGCTGCGGCACGAAGAAGCGGCTCGGCCCGATCGCCTGCGGCTTCGAGCAGTTTTAAGGCTCGTTGACGAACCGCAAAGCGTTCGTGTCCCAAGTCCTCGATGGCCCGGCGAAGCTCCTCATCACTGGGTGGGTCGGCCCGAAGCCTCGAATCGGACCATGCCCCGAACACCAAGAGCAACGCCCCGAGGACACCGCTGCGGAAACGCCTGGTCACCATCGCCTTGCCCCTGCCCGAGAATCATCACTTGGGGCCGCGCTCCGCCTCCTGGGAGTTTCCGCTGGAGGCAGGCGTGATCATTTGATTCTTTTGAGAATAAACAATCGGACGTCCGTGCCCGCCTCGGAGACGAACTGCTTGGGCCGGTCGCCTTCGCGGTTCCAACAGAGCTTCAAGGTGTCGCCATCGATCTGATAGATTCCCTTGCTCGGATCGGCACCCTCGCGTCGGGGTCGAATGTCGATCCACCGCGGGTTGTGTTTCGGATCGAGATTCACGTCGGCCCGCTCTTCCCTGGCGTTGCCCTCTTCAAGGATCGTGAAGGTGTTCCCCTCGATCTTCAGGCGCATTTTTGACCGAACATCGTCCGGGGCCTCCTGCCCCGCGCGAACGGCTTTTTCGACCTTCCATAGCCCCTGCATCTGCTGCAAGTCGGCTTCGGCCGCGTCGCCGCCCGACTGGGCCAGCCCCCCCGATGCCAGCAGCCCCATGACCACAACGGCGCGACAGAACATGATGCAGCCCCCAATGCAACTCAAGTCGGTCGGTCCCACCATGGCTTGCCGCCCGTGGCAGTGACAATCCACGCGGCAAGCCACCGCAACTTATCGTCTCCGGAATTCCACCGCCCGTCAATTGCGAAAATCGGGCCAACTGGTCATCGTTTGGGTGGGCGATTAAGCTGGCGGAAATGCTTCACCGCTTGTGGGGTCGACTCGATGCAGAACGTCCACGTGGCCTTGGGATCGCGGAGTTATGACATCGCCATCACCACGGCCACACCGGGCCTAGGCCCGTGGGTACGGCATCGGCTCTCGGCGTCGTCGCTGGCCTTCGTGGTCTGCGATGACCATGTCGAGGCCCTGGCCGAGGCACCGATCGCAGAATTGGAAGCGGTGGGTTTCCGGGTCGAACGCGCGGTCATCCCCGCCGGAGAGGGGTCCAAAAGCCTCGAGACCGCGGCGATCTTTTACGCCCGCCTCGCCGAGGCCGAGGCCGATCGCCGCACCCTGGTCGTCGCCGTCGGCGGTGGGGTCGTGGGCGACCTGGCCGGGTTCGTCGCCGCCACTTACAATCGCGGCCTGCCCTTGCTCATGCTGCCGACTTCGCTTTTGGCGATGGTGGATAGCTCGGTCGGGGGTAAAGTCGGCATCAACCTGCCTGCCGGGAAAAACCTCGTCGGTGCGTTCCATCAACCCATCGGCGTATGGATCGACACCGCCATGCTCGATTCGCTGCCCGATCGGGAATACTTCAGCGGGTTGGCGGAAGTCGTCAAATACGGTGTCATCCTCGATGCCGACTTCTTCGCCTGGCTGGAAGCGCACGTCGAGGCCGTGCAACGCCGCGATCCCGAAGCGGTCCGGCAGATCGTGGCTCGTAGCTGCCGGTTGAAGGCGTCGGTCGTGGAGCAGGATGAGCGGGAGGAAACCGGCCTGCGCATGATCCTGAATTACGGGCACACCTTCGCCCATGCGTTCGAGGCGTATGCCGGCTATGGCGTCTGGTTGCACGGCGAGGCGGTCGCCGCCGGAATGATCTGCGCCAGCCGATTGGCGCACCGGCTGGGGATGATCCCTTCCGAGTTGATCGACCGCCAAGCGCGATTGCTGCAAGCCTTCAATCTCCCAACCTCGCCCAATCCTTGGCCCGCCGACGACCTCCTCGCCCTGATGCGGCGAGACAAGAAAAACCGGGCCGGACGTTTGCGCTTCGTGCTCCCCAAGCGGTTAGGCGAGGTGGTGGTCGTGGATTCGGTGGACGAGGCGGACGTGATCGCTGTGTTAACGCCGGGCTGAACAAGGAGCATTGATCGCTCGGCGGTGTCGCTCCGATTGGCCCGAGATGAACGTTGGACACGGAAATTTCGGACAAGGAAATTTCAGACTCGGAAATTCTAGACCCGGAAGTCCCGGCCACGGAAGTCCCGGCCACGGAAATCCCGGGCATGGCAACTTACCGTTCTCAGAGAAATTTCACCTTGCGTTTGTCCGGTGGTTCGGTATCTTAGGGATGTCCTGCCAAACGTTTTCTTGAATCCCACCCACCGCTGCCGGGTTCAAGCCATGCAACCCGATCCACTTCACCAAGCGTTGTCGCGGCGCGGTTTCATTCACCGAAGCGCGGCTATGGCCGCGGGACTGTTTTTGTCACGGTGGGCTCGCCTGGAAGCATCGGGGGCCGTCACAGAACGGGCAAAAGCTCGATCGGTCATTTTGATTTTCAACTGCGGAGCGCCCAGCCATTTGGATTTGTGGGACATGAAGCCGGAGGCTCCGACGACGGTGCGAGGCCCGTTTCGGCCGATGGCAACCACGGTGCCGGGTTTGCAGATCTCCGAGTTGATGCCCAATTTGGCCCGGCACGCGCGGAAACTGGCGGTGCTGCGAACCGTGCATCACTCCCATGGCCAGCACAATTCGGGGATGTACTGGTCGATCGTGGGTCGGCCTTATCGGATCGACAGCACCTTAATCAACCCCTCGCGAGCCGACCTTCCCAGCGTGGGGACGTTGGTGGGCTGGCTGGCTCAGAGGGATGGATACAGCGGATCGATCCCGCCGTACGTCATCACGCCGCACCCGCATTGCGACAGCACGGCGTACATCACTCCGGGCCAATTTGGCGGCTGTCTGGGTTCCCGCTTCGACCCGTTGGTGGTGAACGCCGACCCGAACCAACCATCGTTCCGAGTGAGCGGGCTGGGCATGTCGCAGGGTCTGACGGCCGAGCGGCTGGAGGGCCGATGCCGCCTCCTCGATGAGATGGACCGTCCGCTGCCGGTCGAGCAAGACGAACTGCAAGTGCATCGCTCCAAGGCATTGCAGCTGGTGACGTCCGAGTCGGCCCGACGCGCCTTCGATCTTTCCCGCGAGCCGGCCAGCGTGCGGGATCGCTATGGCAGGCACACCTGGGGCCAGTCTCACTTGTTGGCGAGGCGGCTGGTTGAGGCAGGCGTCCGCTTCGTAACGACGGTGAATGGCCCCAGCATTGTTTGGGACACGCACTCGGATAATTTCAAAGCCCTGAAGGATCGGCTGGTGCCGCCCATGGAGCGAGCGTTCGCCGCCCTGCTCGACGACTTGGAGCAGCGAGGCTTGCTCGAGAGCACTCTGGTCGTGTGGATGGGCGATTTCGGCCGGACGCCCATCATCAACGGCCAGGCGGGGCGAGATCATTGGCCCGCTTGCTACACGGTGGTCTTGGCGGGAGGCGGAATCCGCGGCGGTCAGGTCGTCGGCGTCTCGGATGCCACGGCGAGCTATCCAAAGGATCGCCCGCTGACACCTGCCGACGTTCATGCCACCATTTTCGCCGCTTTGGGTTATGACCCGCACGACATCAGCTACGTCTCGGCGGAGGGCCGACCGACCCCGCTGTCGGAGGGCACACCCATCCGCGAATTGCTCTGAACCAGACGACGCAGCCACGGCCGTAACCGCTCCAAGGCCCGTGCACGGTGACTGAGGGCGTGCTTGACTCGTGGGCTAAGCTCAGCGAAGGTGCGATGATACTCGGGGATGAGGAACAAGGGGTCGTAGCCGAAGCCGCCGCTGCCCCTCGGGGCATCCAGGATTCGCCCGTGGCAGCGACCCTCCGTGACGACATGGACGTGGCCTGTCGGATCGGCAAGGGCCGCAGTGCAGACGTAGTAGGCGGAACGGTCGGCGTCGGGACGCTTGGCCAATTCCGCCAGAAGCTTGGCGTTGTTTGCCTCGTCGTCTCCTTGCCGACCCGCGTAACGTGCGGAATAGACTCCGGGTGCCCCGCCCAGGGCGGGGACGACCAGGCCGCTGTCCTCGCCCAAGGCCCAATGTCCGGTGCCGCGAGCCACGGCGATGGCTTTCAAGCGAGCGTTTTCCTCGAACGTCGTGCCGGTTTCCTCGACCTCCGGCAAGTTGGGCCAGTCCGACAAATCGCCAAACAGCAAGCCCAAGTCGGACAAGATCGCAACAATCTCCTCACGCTTCTTGCGATTCCGCGTCGCTAGAACGAGTAACATGACGGCAGGCTCTCCTGATTGGAACTAAACCTTTCATAGTTGTCGGTCGTCGGAATGACACGGGAGCCACGATGGATGAGTTGATCCGAGTTTCGTTGGCCGCCGAACCGGGCGAATCGCCCCAGGATTTTGGCCAACGATTGAGTCGCTTCTGGACCCACATGCTGCGAAATCGACCCGACGACTTCGAGCGTGTCTTCGCGGAGTCCACCGACTTTGAATCGACACGGCAGGGGCTGCGCCGGCACTACCTCGTGGAGCGGTCGGTGTTGCCAATCTTGGAGGCTGAATTACAAGCCGCCGGCTTCAAGTACGACCCCGTCGATTTCGATGACACCTACAGCAGGTACGAGGCCGTCCCACCAGACTGGTGGCAAATCGAGCATTGAGTGCCGATCCGAAAACCCACCGCGTGCGGATTTCCCCACCCATGCTCGGTGGCTCGCATGCTCACATGCTCAGTCGCTGGCTCGCATGCTCACATGCTCAGTCGCTGGCTCACATGCTCACATGCTCAGTCGGCGACGTGTTCCGCACTTGCCGATGAGCCATCCTCCGTCGCTGAGGTGTCGCCGTCGTGATCGTTGGTCTCCGGGAACGCCAACGGCAACTCGGGCAGGCCCAAATGAGTCCGGGCACGCAGGACGGCCATCATGAGATACCGCCGGGTTCGCCAGTGATCGCGCAACAGGTCCTCGGGGAGATACTCCGGCTCGCTGATGCCGATGCGGATGGCACGGAGAAGGTCGATTCTTTTATTCACCGTTGGCGGTCCGCCTTTGTACGAGACATAACTCCCCCAGCCGCCCTCGATCCAGCAGGCGATGACGGGGGTCTGCGGCCGACGACGGAGAATCTCATGGATGCCGTGGCCAAACCGCCGCAGCGATTGCTCCTCGCGCCGTTTCAACCAGCCTTCGGGGAAGATCAAGAGGTTGTCGCCCTGGTCGATGGCTTGGACAGCGATGTCGATTTCGGGGGCTTGCCGCCTGAATCGCGCCTCGGGAACACGGATGGTGAAGAAGACACGCCGCATCAGCCAAGAGATGCAAGGCAAATCGTAAAACCGAGCGGTCATCATCGGGCGGACCCGCAGCGGCAGGACTTTCGCCACCCATAACGGATCAAACCAGGCGGCATGATTCGCGATGATGACGGTCGGCCCGCGCGTCGGCACTCGATGCACTCCCGGCCCCGCCGCGCGGATCCGGTACATGATCCCCAAGAGCGGCTCGACCAGCAATTCCAGCAATTCGCGGAAGAAACCGTAAAACGCCAGCGATGCCGAGCCAAGTGCGGCGATCGCCCCGACGATC
>JAOAAM010000292.1 GCA_026418875.1 Gemmataceae bacterium
GGCAGCGTCAGATGTGTATAAGAGACAGACTGTGCCCCATCCGTCTTCAGCGATGATCCCCGATTCGAAGCCGCGGCCGCCGCGATACCTCCCCAGCTCCGGGTCGAAGGTGCCTTGGCCGATGGAGAAAGTTCCATGATCCACCAAAGCCCGGACCGTAGCCCAGCGTGAGCGGTCGTTGGAGGAAAAAGTAGGCATGGGGCGTGGCTTGGTCGTCGGCCAGATCCGCTGCGGTGCCGGGGGACTAGCCTCGTCGGCGTTGCGGTGCAAGCTCGGCTCGAACAACAACTCGGCGCTCGCAATCCGTGCCACGACCCAAGCCATCGTCACGACGGTTAGCACGGTCATTGCCGCCGAGCGACTGGACTCGTTGACTCCTCGAATGTCTCGGTCAGGTTGCGTTGGCTCCATCGGTGGTCTCGGCGATGCTGTACTCATCTCGCAGGTGAGCTGTGTGAGCGGTCATAAGTTCCGCGAGGAATCCCATCGTCAACATTTGCAGGCCCAGCAACACAGCCGCGACGGAGTAGATCAGCAGTGGGCGCTGATGCAAGGGTGGGTAGCTTCCCGGTCGCCATTCGTTGACGATCCAAGTCATGGCCAGCCACGTCATCCCGAGTCCGCCAAGTACAAACGCCAACAACCCGATCGTGCCCAGGACATGCTGCGGGCGGTGGCTGTAGCTGGTGAGAAACTTTACGGTCAGCAGGTCGAGGAATCCCTTGATGAACCGCTCCAACCCATATTTGGAACGTCCGTAAGGCCGTGGGCGATGTTGGATCTCCAGTTCACCGACTCGGAAACCTCGCGCCGCGGCCAGCACGGGGATAAAGCGGTGCAATTCGCCATAAAGTCGAACCTCGCGGAAGACAGCGGCCCGATAACACTTCATGCCACAATTGTGGTCGTGAAGACGGACCCCGGTCAGCCAGCCGACGGCCCAATTGAAGATCCGGCTGGGAATGACCTTGTGCCACGGATCGTGCCGAATCTTCTTCCATCCACTCACGACGTCCAACCCTTCGTCTAGAGCTTTCAAGAACCTGGGAATTTCGCGGGGATCGTCTTGCAAATCCGCGTCGAGGCTCAGGACAGGGTCGCCTTGAGCAGCGTGAAAGCCCGCGGAGAGGGCTGCCGCTTTGCCGAAATTCCGGCGGAAGCGGATGCCCCTTATGCGTGGATACTCCCTCGCGAGTTGCTGGATGACCTCCCAAGATCCATCCGTGCTGCCGTCATCCACGAAAATGATCTCGATTTCCAGATCGTGCTCTTGGCCGGTGAGGCGAATTTCCTCGGCGAGTTGTCGAAGGCTCTCGCGCTCGTCAAGAACTGGAATGACAACCGAGATCAAGGCCGTACCTCCGGTCGGATCCGTTGGATCACGCGGGGGGCGGCGAGGGCCAGGCCAGCCAAGGTCACCTCGGCGATGGTCCACCACAGGCGAAGGCTGAGGGCCACCACGGCGGCAAAACCGTCACCCTGAGGCCGTCCCATCGAATCGGCGAGCGATGCGGCCAGCAGTTGTTGCAGTAGGGCTTCACGCACACCCAGACCGCCGGGGGCAGGAAGCGTGAGGAAGCCAGCGACGTAAGCAAAGGCCACGTAGGCCGTGCAGGTCAGCCAGGGAAGGCCCTCGTGCCCCAAACCTGTCTCTTATACACATCTGACGCTGCCGACGA
>JAOAAM010000313.1 GCA_026418875.1 Gemmataceae bacterium
GTGCCAAACGAACGGATCTATCTCGAGGATCCCCCATCCCTTGCTCAATTGCCTGAGTTGTTGGCACATCGTGCCCAAGGAGACGGCGAAGCAACTCTTGAGGTCGCAAGCTTTCAAGACAAAAATGAAACGTAACTTCAATCTTTACAGTCATTTATGCGATTTTTGCCGATTCCCTCCGTTGGGCGCTGACCTTGCAACTCGCGGCGTCAATACCCAGCCCGCCCCGATTTGGATCCGACCATGCTGCATGCGTTGACGCAGGTTGATGCGGTCTCCGAGGAGGATTTTGTCGAGTTGAACCTGTTCCTGCCCCGTTGGCAGCTGACGGCGTTAGGAGAACTCGCCCAACGCCGGGGAACTCGAATCGGTCCGCTCCTCCGGCGACTGCTCGCGGAGATTCTGAGTCACGGGGTCGACGACGCTGCCTCCCCGGCGGTCATGCCGAGGACCGGCCGCCAGCAAGCGGAATTGGATTCGATCTAGACATGGCCCCGGGTTGATGTTATCCCCCCGGGACAATGGCAGGACGACGGTACACAAACTGGTGCCCGGGTGCTCTGCTCTTCGCCGCTTTGGGTTGTCAGACAGATCAGGCGAGTCGGCCGATCGCACCCACCGACGTGCTGCGCGTGCAAGTCGATCAAAAACTACTGCAAGCGAACTTGGAGGCGTGCACGCGAGTTTTCACGGTTGGGCAGAAGATTTTGGCGGCGAATCCCGAGTTGCCGCAGCGGCTCTTGTTCCGCGCGGTGGGCCATCCTTTGCCCGAGATTTTTCACCAAGGCAACTCTTCCATCGTGGTGACGCAGAAGCTCGTGGAGATGTGCTCGACCGAAGGGGAGTTGGCGGCGGTGCTGTGTGTGGAGTTGGGGCGGATGGTCGCTGAGCGGGAGGCCCTCGCACCTCTCGAGGCGCGTCGCCCGCAACCACGTACGCCGATCGACCATGTCCAGTTCCGGGCAACGGCCGGAGTCGCGAATCCCGATGAACTTCGCTTGCGGGAACAGGCACATTACGAGGCCGAGCAACGCA
Organism: Gemmataceae bacterium; assembly: GCA_026418875.1. GTDB lineage: Bacteria > Planctomycetota > Planctomycetia > Gemmatales > Gemmataceae > CAKZUU01. The sequence continues at coordinate 1,036 of JAOAAM010000313.1, forward strand.
AACAATCGCGTGAAATTGTTCTGCCCGACCCGATGGAGTTAGCTCGGAAATATCTGCAAAAGGCGGGTTACCCAGTCGAGGAGATCGACCGCGTGAAGCCAATCCTGCGGGCTGCCGCGGAGAACTCGGTTCTCGAGCAGCAGATGCGGTCTGTCCCTTTGAGTACTCCGTTTGCCCCGCCGGGCGGCGTCGACTGAAGTTGAAGACGACTCGCTCCATTCACCTCGTCAGCCCGTATTGTGACCCTTCGGGAATCTCGGCGAATCCGCTTGCCGTGTGTTGGGGTACGCCTATCTCATCCCTCAAATCTTCATTGTCTCTCGAGGCGACCACCATGCGTCGTTGGATTCGTCGATTGAGTGTCATCACGGGATTGGTCGCGTCCATCTTGTTCTCGGGTTGTTCGAGTTCGGACTCTGTCTCGGTGGGTGAGCGACCGGATGTTGCGTTCATCAGCAACAACGCCCATGAGTTTTGGAGCATCGCCAAAAAGGGGACCGAAGCCGCGGCCAAGGAGACTAAGTTGAAGGTGGCCTTCCTCATGCCTCCGCAGGGAACGAGCGAGGAACAACGTCGATTCATCGAGGACTTGATGAACAAAGGGGTGCGGGCAATTGCGATCAGTCCGAACGACTCGGCGAACCAGGTCGATTTCTTCCGAACGATCAACAATCGAATCCCAGTGATCGCCGTGGACAATGACATCCCCAGCCCTGAAGCCCGGCGCTGCTACATTGGGACGGACAACGTGGCGGCGGGCCGGGCGGTGGGTAAACTCATCAAGCAACATGTTCCGCCGGGCAGCAAATTCATGATCTTTGTCGGCAAATTGGACTCGCAGAATGCCCAAGAACGTCGGCTTGGCGTCGTGACGGAATTGGCCGGCGGCGCTGAAAATGCCAAAGAGTCCATCGAAAAAATGAACCGTAATGAGTATCCGGTCAAATTCGGCGATTACGAACTCCTCGGGACGATGACTGACGACGCCGACCAAGCCGTTTGCCGACGCAAAGCCGAGGATACCCTGACGAAGTACGGCGATGTCAAATGCCTCGTCGGGTTGTGGGCCTACAACCCCCCGGCCATTCTCGAAGCGGTGTTGTCGCAGAAGAAAGCGGGTGAGGTGGTCATCATCGGGTTCGACGAGAACGAAGAAACGCTGAAAGGGATTCGCGAAGGCCACATCGTCGGCACGGTGGTGCAAGACCCGTACAACTTCGGCTACGAATCCGTGAAGCTCATGGCGGGGCTGATCCAGAACGAGCCAAGCGCCCTGAATCGACCGGACATGAATGCGGCGAAGCAGATTTTTATCCGGCACCGGATCATCAACAAAGATGGCAACGCTTTACCCGCATACCAGGACGAAAAAGTGGAGGCCGTCGATCCGTTCCACTCCCGGTTGAAAGAACTGAAAGGTCAGTGAGAGACGGTTCGATCGGGAGAGGGGATGCCTAACCCTCTCTCGCGTCAAACGGCGACGGCTGCGGGTCCAGCTCCGGTGTGGGCCAGAAACGATGCGTGTTCCCCGGGCGACTTGTTGCTCACTCGCCGAAACGAGTTGACGGTTGTCCTGCCCACCACCGCCCGCTGCCCCACCCCGGTATCACCATGTCCTCACCGTTGCTTTCAGCTCGCGGCATCTCGAAAGCCTTCCCCGGTGTGCAAGCGCTCCACGACGTGAACTTGCACCTCAATCGCGGCGAAGTCCTCGCCGTGGTCGGTGAAAACGGGGCGGGGAAATCGACCCTGATGAAAATCCTGGGGGGCGTGTATCGACCGGATGATGGGGTCATCGAATGGGAGGGGCGGCCGGTCAGTATCGGCAGCGTGGAGCAAGCCCAAAAACTGGGAATCGTGCTGATCCACCAAGAACTGAACCTCGCCGAGAACTTAGATGTCGCCGGAAACATGTTTCTTGGGCGGGAGCCGACTTGGGGCGGGCCGCTCGGCTTGATTCGCCCACGGATGTCCCGTGATGCCGAGCCGATTCTCCGAAGGCTGGGCTTCGATGCCTCGCCGCGAACCCGGGTCGCAGACCTGTCCATCGGGCAGCAGCAACTCGTCGAGATTGCCCGGGCGCTCTCCCTGCAATCCCGTGTGATCATCATGGACGAGCCGACATCCTCCCTGACTCAACGGGAGACGGATCGGCTTTACGAAGTCATCCGGGACTTGAAGCGCGATGGCATCAGCGTGCTGTACATCTCGCACCGACTCAAAGAAGTCGAGACGATCGCCGACCGCGTGACCGTGCTCCGTGATGGAAAAAATGCGGGTGAGTTGTTTCGAGATCAGATCACTCACGAGGCAATGGTGCGTCTGATGGTCGGTCGGGAGTTGAAGCAGTTCTTCCACCGCAGTCGGCACGAGGTGACTCCGCGTCCGATTCTGGAAATCCGCAACCTTCGCTGGCAGGAGGGGCAGGCCCCCATCAACCTGGAATTGCGTGGGGGGGAAATTGTCGGCATGGCGGGGCTGATCGGCGCTGGCCGAACCGAGTTGGCGGAAACGGTTTTCGGGATCCGTCGGCGTGTGAGCGGCCAGATTCTCCTCGAGGGCCGACCCATTTTGGTGCGTCATCCGGGTGATGCCATCGCCGCTGGAGTTTATCTCGTGCCCGAAGACCGTCGCTCGCAGGGGCTGGTCCTCGGGCAGAGTATTCGCTTCAATCTCAGCCTGCCCTCATTGCAGAACCTCCAGCGGTTTCAACTCGTCTCCACAAGGCGAGAGACGGCGATGGCCGAGCGGCAGCGGCAGGAGTTGAACATCCGCTGTCCGAGCGTCCGCCAAATCGTTGGATTGCTCAGCGGCGGCAACCAGCAGAAAGTCGTGCTGGGGAAATGGCTGAGTCGCCATCCCCGGGTGCTGATCCTGGATGAACCCACACGCGGCGTCGATGTGGGCGCGAAGAGCGAAATCTACGCGCTCATGGATCAACTCGCGCAACGCGGTGTCGCGGTGTTGATGATCTCCAGCGACTTGGAGGAAGTTCTGGGGATGAGCGATCGAGTGTTGGTCATGCACGAGGGTCGCCTCGCGGGGGAGCTCTCCCGAGAACAACTCAGTGAAGAGGCGGTGATGCGGCTAGCGACAGGGGCGGCAGCGTGAAAAAGATCATCGGGCTGATTGCGTTTCTCGCCATTATCTACGTGCTCTTGCTTGCCGCCGATCCCGGTGCCAGGTTGGCGGCCAACCACTTCAACCTCGGCCGACGGATCGGCCTTTACGGCATCATCAGCCTGGGTGCCGGCATGCTGATCATCACCGGGGGGATCGATCTGTCGATCGGCTCGGTGGTCGGGCTGTGTGCGACATTGCTGGCCATGTTGCTGCGGGGCGACCGCTTCCCTCGCTTTCCTTTCAAAGGATGGTTTTTCGAGCAGCTCAATGCAGGTCTCGATTGGCTGGGGGGGTTAGTGAATTTTCCCGAACATCCCTGGGCGGCGATCATTTTCGTCCTGCTGGTCGGCATGGCCATCGGCCTGGTGAACGGCTTGCTAGTCACGAAGGTAAGAGTCCAAGCGTTCGTCGTGACCCTCTGCGGTCTATTCATTTACCGAGGGATTTCGCGATTCATGGCCGAGGACCAAGTGAAAGGGCTGGGCAATCAGTTCGGAGACTTGAAAACCATTTTTTACAGCAGCGAAGCGGTGTTGGGGCTGCCGATGTCGCTGGTGTACTTCTTGGTGCTGCTGGCGCTGGCCACGGTGTTTATGCATCTGAGCATTCATGGCCGGTACTTCTTCGCGATCGGGGCGAATGAGAAGGCGGCCCGCTACTCCGGTGTTCCCACGGATCGGTACAAGATTCTCGCTTACGTGATCTGCTCGACTTTGGCGGCGTTTTACGGTGTGCTGTACTTGATGCAGGAGAATTCGGCCCAGCCTTCCAGCACGGGAAACTTCTTGGAGTTGTATGCGATTGCTGGCGCGGTTTTGGGCGGGTGCAGTCTCCGTGGCGGAGAAGGGAGCGTCGGCGGGTTGGTGATTGGGACAAGCATCCTGGTACTTCTGCCGAACTTGTCCTTGATGCTGGGAATTCCCTCGGCGCTGGAGTACACGGTCATCGGCGGGGCACTTCTCCTCGGCGCGACGCTTGATGAGGTGCTTCGGCGAGTTGGGCAAAAGGATCGTTGAATCGTTGGAGACAGTGAGGGATTGCGGCATGCGGATTGCCAGCATCACGGCCGGTGCAGCAGGGATGTTTTGCGGTTCGTGTTTGCGGGACAACACGCTGGCGACGGCCCTCATGGAACTAGGGCACGACACCCTGCTGCTGCCCACCTACACGCCGATCCGCACCGACGAGCCGGATGCCAGCCGCGGGCCGATCTTCTTCGGCGGCGTGAGCGTTTACCTTCGCCAAAGATACCGCTGGGCACGACACGTCCCTCGCTGGCTCTGGCGCCCTCTCGATTCTCGTCTCTTGCTTCGCCTCGTCTCGAAAGTGGCCGTCAGTGTGCGGGCCGAAGAACTGGGGCGATTGACCGTCGCCATGCTGCAAGGGCCTCGGGGGCCGCTCCGCGCCGAAGTCGAATCCCTTGCCGCTTGGCTCCAGCGGGAATGGAAGCCCGACGTCGTCCTCCTGACGAACGTCCTGCTCTCTGGCATCATCCCGGAGTTGAAACAGCGATTGCGTGTCCCGATCGTGGCAACCCTGCAAGGCGATGACATCTTTCTGGACGCTTTGCCGGCCGAGTTTCGATCCGAATGCATCGAATGGATTCGTCGGAATTGCGAAGAAGTCGACCGATTGATTGCCACGTGCGGATATTACGCGGACCATATGGCCCGCGAGTTAGGCTTGCCGCGGGATCGCTTCCGCGTGGTTTACCCCGGGATTCGAGTCGAGAAGTTCGACAGTGTCGCTCGGGACGCGGTCGACGTTCACCGCGATGACGTCCCCGTGATCGGCTACTTCGCGCGAATCGCCCCGGAGAAGGGTTTGCACCTGTTGGCCGATGCGTTTATCCAACTACGTCGGGATTCAACGCTACCGAAAGTTCGCCTCCGCGCCGGCGGTTGGTTGGGATCGCACCAACGGTCCTATCTTGAGGGGATTCAACGGAAGCTGCAAGAGGCCGGCCTCGCTTCCGACTTTCAATATGTCGATGCGCCAACGCACTCGGATAAAATGCGCTTCCTCCGCTCCGTCGATCTGTTCAGCGTACCAGCCCCCTACCGGGACCCGAAGGGTTTGTACGTTTTGGAAGCCTGGGCAGCGGGGGTTCCTGTTGTTCAACCCGAGCATGGCTCTTTCCCCGAATTGATCGGCATGACGGGTGGCGGTATCCTGGTGAAGCCGAATGATTCCAACGCATTAGCCGAAGGCTTACGACGCTTGGTTGCGGATGCAGAATTAAGGCGAGAGTTGGGGCAGAGGGGGCACGCGGCATTGCGAGATCGCCTGACGGCTCAACGCATGGCCGCGGACACCATCGCCGTGCTAGAGGAGGTGAGCGGACAGCCTACGCTTGCCCAGTCACATGTCTGATCGACCCTCGTGCAGGATAAGTTCAGGAAGCACGATCGTGATGTCGTCCCTGGCGGGGAGAGTCCCGCGGAACTGATCCAAGCGTTGAACGACGCCCTCGACCGCCTGTTCTGCTGGCTGCTGCGATTGTTCGAGTAAAGCGCGCTTGAGCCGTTCCAGGCCGAAAGCCTCGTGTCGTGCGTTTCGGCTCTCGACCAAACCGTCGGTGAACAGGCACAATCGGTCGCCCCACTCCAGTTGGATCGCCTGCTCTTCGTACTGGGCATCGGGCACGATTCCCAACATCAAGCCGCGGGAAGTGATTTCTTGAATTCGCTGGAGGCTGGGCCGGACCCACAAGGCGGGCTGATGCCCCGCGTTGGCGAAGCGGAATTCTCGTGTACGGCGATCAAGCACCCCGTAGAACGCGGTGACGAAGCGTTCGTCGGTCAATCCTTGGAGTCGGCGATTCATGAAGCGAAGAACCTCGGCCGGGGCCACCGTGTGCCTCGTGATCTCCGCAAACGCGAATCGGGCCATAATGGCGACCATGGCCGCGGCAATGCTGTGCCCGCTGGCATCAGCGATCAACAGGCCGATCTGGTGATCGTTGGGCAAGGCGAAATCGTAGTAGTCGCCCCCCAAGGGATCCAACGGGACGTAGTGGATTCCCCAGCGCAACTCCTCCCATTTGGGCGGCGAAGCAGGTAGCAGCAACCGGGTTTGCAACCGGCCGGCGACGACCATTGTCTGGCGGAGTTCGGCGTCACGGGCGGTCACTTCATCGTAGAGGCGTTGCAGTTCCTCGGTTCTTTCGGTCACCATCCGTTTCAAGTGTTCGTTGCGCCGGGCCATGAGTTGCCGCGCGGATACGATGCCGATGAATCGACCATTCTCAATCACGGGCAGATGCCGAACCCGGTGCTGCTCCATGTGGGCGACCGCGTCCTCCCAACCGCAGTCCGGCGAGATGGTGTGGGGTTGGCGAGTCATCCAGGCGGAGACGGGTTGGTCACGCCAGCCCGGGGAGGCTTCAGCCGTGTGACGCAAGAAATCCCGCTCGGTGAAGATGCCCTCCAAAAGTCCATCCGTGCCCACCAGAACCGCGCCGATCCGCAATCGATTCATCAACCGCAAGACCTGCTGAATCGACGTCTCCGGAGGGACCGAAACCGGATCGGCGGTCATGATGTGTCGAACGGTGATCCGTGGCGGCATATCCATCGAACCTACGATTGTAAACCGACCGAGACGTCATCGCCACTGCCGCTCCGTGTTCATCGCGGCAGCCTGCCACTCCGCGGCCACAGCGGAGTTCACGCGGAAGCCCTCGACCAGGATTCTCGATTCGAGACGCCCAAACCTATCCCGCATGCCACCGAGGCGAGGCGTCAGGCGGCATCCATCTCCGGCTGGGCAGGTCGGTCTGCCTCCGACCGGGCCACGTAAACTGCCGCCGTCAGATCGCCGGTCACGTTGACCGTGGTGCGGCACATATCCAAGAGTCGGTCGACCCCGAGGATGATGGCAATGGCTCCCGGCTCGATGCCGACCGTCGCCAAGACCATGCCCAACAGAGGGATCGACCCCCCGGGCACGCCCGCCGCTCCGATTGCGATCAAAACGGACATCAACACGACGATGATTTGCTCATCAAAAGCCAGGCTCCGACCGAAGATTTGACACAAGAACAAGACAGTCACTCCCTCGAACAGCGCCGTACCATTCATGTTCATGGTCGCGCCCAAGGGGAGCACGAAGCCTGCTAGCGGTTTCGGAATCTTTAATTCTTCCTGGGCGACGGCCATCGATGTCGAAAGCGTGGCGCTGCTGCTGCTCGTTGAAAAGGCCGTCAGGATGACCGTGCGAATGCGGCGGAAGAACAGCCACGGATTCATCCGACCCAGGACAGTCAGAAGGATCGGGAACACACCGAACATTTGAATGCTTAACCCGAGCAAGACCGTCGCGACGTAAAGCCCCAGCGATTGCAGCAGTTCGAAGCCGAACTTGGCGGAGGTCGAGAAAATCAGTGCGAAGACGCCGACGGGAGCCACGCGCATGGCCAGGTGGATGATGAACAGCGTCAACTCGCCGATTCCCTCGAGAACCTGTTGGACAGAGCGGGACTTCGCCGGGTCGATGCGCGTCAGACCGATGCCGACAAGCAGAGCGACGAAGATCACCGGGAGCATTTGCATCTCGACGGCGGCCCGCAGCGGATTGTCGGGCACGATGTTCACGAACGTGCTGATGCCGAATTCAGCCGGACGACTCAATCGTTCGGTTGCGGCTCCGCGAAACTGCTGTTCGAGTCCCTGACGTGTCTCGGGGCTGAGCTGCGTCCCAGGTGAGATCCATTGCACCAATGCGAGGCCGATGACCACCGCAAAAGTGGTCGTGACTAGAAAATAGCCGAAGGTTTTCGCCCCGATGCGGCCCAATTGGCTCAAGTCCCCCAGCCGGGCGACTCCAAGGGATAACGAGGCGAACACCAACGGGACGACGACCAGCACGAGCAGCCGACGAAATATCTCGCCGATCGGATCAACCACATTGCGTAGCGCCCAAGCCAGAACCTCTCGGCCATCGGGCGAGTCGGCGACGACACGGTTTGCCACGACCCCCAGAACGGCCCCCAGGATCAGGCCGATCAGGATATTCCGATGCAAATTTGATTCTTTTGCACGGGCATCCGCCATCGCCACTCCCTTCGGAAGTCATGCGGTGATCACCAGAGCGAAAGACTCTCGCGGCTCTTTCGAGACAGGTTTCGTTCAATGATAAACGATCTATGGGGAACCCGGCCAGCCAAAAAGTGGTACGGTGGCGAGG
>JAOAAM010000331.1 GCA_026418875.1 Gemmataceae bacterium
ATCATGGCCCGCCGCATCCTTTGGCGGATGAACCTCCCGTTTGCCTATCGCGAGCAGATCACGGCGCTGGTCCGCCATCATTTGGTCCCCTTGTACTTGGTCGACCGGGAGGAACCGCAACGCCTGGCCATCGAGGTCAGCCAAACCGCCCGCACGGACCATCTAGCGCTGCTGTCCGAAGCGGATGCCCGGGGCCGGATCTGCCCAGACCCTCAGCGACTGCTAGGCAATATCGGCTATTTCGTCGAGCTTTGTCAGGAACTGAAATGCTGGGGGCAGCCTTACGTTTTCCCGTCGGATCATTCGCGCTTCCTGTTTTTCCACGCTCTTGGCCAGTCGCCGCGGAGCCTCGGGCAAGAGGATTTTGCTTGCGAGGTTGTGCTGATGTCCGGGTTGCCGGGTGCGGGGAAGGATTATTGGATTCAACACCATCTCCGCGGCTGGCCGGTCATTTCCATCGACGAAATCCGGTCGCAACTGGGGGTCGCCCCACACCATGCCCAGGGCGAGGTGGTCAATCGGGCTCGGGAATTGGCCCGGGACTACTTGCAGGAACGGCGAAATTTCATTTGGAATGCGACCAATCTGAGCCGACAGGTTCGAGCGGAATGTGTTCGCTTGTTCGCCGAGTTCAACGCTCGGGTCCGCATTGTGTACCGGGAGGTGTCATCCGATCGCCTGTACTATCAGAACCGCAATCGTCGCCATCGGGTTCCAGCATCCGTCATCGAACGCATGTTAGATCGTTGGGAAACCCCCGATCGCACAGAAGCTCATCAAGTCGATTGGATCGTGGATTAACGGAAGCATCCCGAACGAATTGACGTTAGAACTGACGGCACTTTGCAAAAAAATAGCCCGACGGGCACGATGTGGGCACCGCCGGGCCTATTCGAGACGACCGTTGAGCGGCGTCAGGGAATCATCGGCCGCCCTTGTTCTTTTCGTACCAGTTCAACCAGTCCTGGATTGCCTTGGTCCGTTGGAGGTCACTCGCGTTGGACTTGGGCCCGAAATCTTTGCCGGTGACATCCCGCAGAGCGGCGGCGGCGGCCCGCCAGACCGAAGTGTCGATATCATCGAGCAAGCGGATCAGGTCCATCGTGAGTTCCTTCTCCTTTTTAATCCCGGTCGCCACGGCGGCAGCCCGCCGCAACTCGGCACTGTCATTGTCCATAAAACTGCGGAGTTTGTTGACATTTTCCCGGGTCATGCGTTCCGTCAGGGCCTTCCGGGCTTGCTCTTGGGCATCGCCCTTCAGTTGCGGGATGGCATCCGCCAAGGCCAAGGTGAACTTCTCGCCTTCGCCCTTGGCGAATTCCTTCAGCAGAGCGGCCCGTTTGGAATCGCCGGCCGAGACTAGGTTCTCGGTCAGCGGTTTCGATTCCTCGTTGCCGACTGCGATGAAGCTGGGCTTGCCGCCTTGGCTCGGCTTGATGTCTCCGGCCTGCCCGGACTTCATGCCGCGGTCGATCACCGCACTGAGGTCGCGGACGATGTTGCTTCGGCACAGGAACATGACGCCGAAAGCTGCGCCGCAGTCGTTGCCGTACTTGTAATACCAGCTGCCGTCGGGCTGTTGGGTTTGCACGAGGTAATCGGCCCCCCACGTGTACCAATCTTTCCCACCCGGCAGGGTCTTCAGACCGTACACCATGCAGACTCGTTCGAGGGACCAAAGGAAGTAGAGGTCGTTGCGAGGATCGCCTTGGTTCATCATGCCTTGCATGCCTGGCATGTTGGGGGCCATTCCCGGTGCTCCCGGGAAGCCGCCCGGTGGACCGCCACCCACGCCTGCCGGGCCGGGAGCCGGACCCAACGGAATGTTGCCGCCACCGGGAAAACCAGGTCGCCCGGGTTGATTGGGCGCAACCCCGGGCCGCTGCCCTCCGCCCGCAGCCTGATTGGCCCGATTTGTCGCATTGAACAGGTTACCAATGTACGCCAATCCGCCTTTGACCGACTTGTCGCTCATGATTTTCGAGATGTCCAAGCGGCTCGACTCTTTCGCTTGGGCACCCTCGAAGCGACCGTCGGCACTGATTCGGCCCCGCGACTTCAACGTCCGTTCACCCTTAGCGCCGTACACGATCGCCAACCCCAGCAGTCCAGCGCAGGTCATCGATGGCGTCGAAATTTGCAGTCCACGGCTGGTGTACGACCATCCGCCGTCGTTCGGATTCTGCGTCGCGCGGAAACGGGTCTCGATGGCCTTGAGCGCATTATCCACGGGGATGCCATACTTGCGGGCCGTCCACAACGCAATGACGGCAAACTGGGTGTTGGAGTTGTCGTCCATGTTCTGCAACTCGCCGGGCAGAATCATCCGCCGACCTTTCAACATCTCAGCGATCCCCTCATCCAGGGTCGCCCGAGGCTGGCTACCCGCGGTCGGGAGATCACGCCCGCCCTTGAGAACGGCACCATTCAAAGCGTTTCTCAGCCGCTGTTTCTCGGCATCGTCAAGGCCCGCGCAGTAGTAGCTCCAGCCGCCCCACTGAGTCTGCCCGAAGAGCAGTCGTACGGCCATCGACTGGATCAACAGCGTATCGATTTCCTCGCCGAGTTTGTCCAGGAAAATAATGTCCAAGGCGAGCTGATACGTCTTGTTTTGATGAATAGCGGCTTCCCGCACCTGGCGGGCAATGTGCTGGATGACTGGGTCATCCAATCGCACACCCGCTTCCAGCATCGCAATCCCGGCCAACGCCGCCGGTCCCTCACCATGACCACCCGAGTCTTCGCTGCCTGGGGCGAAATTTCCCGCGGGATTGGACCCGCCGAAACGCTGCTTCAGATAGCCGATGGCTCGCTCCATGGCCGCTTTGTACTGCCGCTCGTCCGCCGACGACGTGGAGACGATCGCGGCGGCAAGTGCCAACGAAAGAATGATGCGATGAAACATGGCTCCTCTGCCTCAAAATTCCAGAGGGAACACCCCAATGGGCAGCATAACGCCTTGATTGGTCAAATGACAACCAGTTTTGGCGAAATTCTGGACAAATTCACACCCCAGGGCAGACACCCCGACCGTCCAGGCGTAGCATTCCCACACACACCCTTGATCTCTCCACCTTCAACCAGCAACCGAGGATGACTTCTATGACTGCTCTTGCATCGGCTCCCCGCTCCACGGTTCCAGGCAAGAATTGGCAGACCAAGCTGTTGATTGACGGGCAGTGGGTGGATCCCGTCGATGGCAAATCGTTCGAGACCTACAACCCAGCCACGGGTGAGGTGATCGCTGTCGTCGCGGAAGGAAATGCCAAGGACATCGACAAAGCAGTGCAAGCCGCGCGGCGGGCCTTGGAGAGCGGTCCCTGGTCGAGAATGGACGCCGCCGACCGTGGCCGACTCCTGTTCAAACTCGCTGACTTGGTCGAGAGGGAGAAGGAGCAGCTCGCGCAACTCGAATCGCTGAATTGTGGCAAGACCATCACCGACTCCCGCGGGGATCTGGAAGGCGTGATCAACACCTTGCGTTACTACGCGGGTTGGGCCGACAAGATCGAAGGGAAAACCGTTCCCGTCCGAGGCGGCTTCCTCTCATACACGTTGCGACAGCCGGTCGGCGTGGTCGGACAAATCATTCCGTGGAATTTCCCGCTGCTGATGTTGGCGTGGAAGTGGGGTCCGGCATTGGCGTGCGGCAATACGGTGGTCATGAAGCCCGCCGAGCAAACTCCCCTCACCGCCCTGCGTATGGGAGAGTTGGCGATGGAAGCCGGCTTCCCGCCCGGGGTCATCAATTTGGTCAACGGGTTCGGTGAAACGGCCGGCGACGCCCTCGTTGTTCACCCGGACGTCGACAAAATTGCGTTCACGGGTCACGTGGACACGGCCAAGATCATCCAAAAACGTGCCGCGGACACTCTCAAACGCTGCACCTTCGAGTTGGGCGGCAAAAGCCCGAACGTGATCTTCGCCGATGCCGACATGCAGCAAGCCGTCGACGGCGCGTTCCACGCCATCTATTTCCACGGCGGACAATGCTGCACGGCTGGCTCGCGCCTGTTCGTCGAGGAATCGATCAAGGACGAATTCGTGCGACGCCTAGTCGAAAAGGCCCGACGTCGCCGCATCGGGGATCAACTCGACCCCTCGACCGAGCAGGGGCCGCAAGTCTCCCGCGAGCAGCAAGACAAGATCCTGCATTACTGCGAGCTTGGCCAAAAGGAAGGTGCCCAGTTGGTCCTCGGCGGCAAACGCTGGGGCGACCGCGGCTTCTTCGTCGAACCAACGGTCTTCGATAACGTCCGCGACGATATGACCATCGCCCGGGACGAGATTTTCGGACCGGTGGTCGGCATTCTGCCGTTCAAGAGTTTCGACGAGGTTGTGGACCGGGCGAACCGGACTTATTACGGACTCGCCGCGGCGATTTTCACCAAGAACATCGACAAGGCCCACCTCTTCGCCCGGGCCGTCAAAGCGGGCACGGTGTGGGTCAACTGCTACCACGTCGTCGATACGACGACGCCCTTCGGCGGCTTCAAGATGTCGGGCCAAGGTCGAGAGAACGGGGAAGCGGCACTGGAGCACTACACGGAAACCAAGACCGTCACGATCAAGCTGGGTTCATAACTGTGTCGGTGCCCGTGACGGAAACAATCTCCCAAGTGTCGAGGGATCTCCTGTGACGAATCGAGGTTGGATCTTCCTGGTTTTGCTGCTGCCTTGCTCCTTGGGCGGCAATTGGCCGCAGTGGCGCGGTCCCAATCACAACGGCATCTCCGACGAGACCGGCCTGCCCGACTCATGGTCGGAGACGAGCAACATCTTGTGGAAACTGCCGATGCCGGGGATGGGATGCTCCACACCCGCGGTCTGGAACGACCGGATTTTCCTCACGAGTGAGGACGGGTCCGACATTGTGCTGCTGTGCGTCAGCACCGACGGCAAGGAACAGTGGCGGCGGCGGATCGGCACGGCAACGCGCAAAGCCCGGGGCGACGAAGGGAACGGAGCAACGGCTTCTCCCAGCACCGACGGGCGGCATGTCTGGGCGTTTGCCGGCAGCGGCGAGTTGTGTTGCCATACCGTGGATGGGGAACCGGTCTGGAGTTTCAACGTTCAAGAGCGATACGGACGGTTCAATATCCAGTTCGGGATGCACTCCACACCCACGTTGCACGGCGATCGGCTGTACATGCAGACCTTGCACACAAACGGGCAGTGGGTGTTCGCCGTGGACAAGCTCACCGGCAAGGAAGTGTGGAAGATTGATCGCCCGGCGGATACCCCCCGACATTGGGAGTCGCCGCACGGTTACGCCTCGACCACGATCTGGCAGCGCGGCAGCGAGGCGTTCCTGATCGTTCACGGCAACGACTACACCACCGGACATCGTCTCGACGACGGTGCGGAGATCTGGCGTGTCGGCGATTTGAACAAGGACGGCATCACCCATTGGCGATTCGTCTCATCGCCGGCCGCGGCCGAGGACATCATCGTGATCCCGACTTGCAAGAACGGCCCCACGGTCGCCATCCGGCCCGACGTGAAAGGATTCGTCAAGGAGGGCGGCGAGGGCGAGCTGTGGCGTTACCGGGCGACCCCCGACGTCCCCACCCCCTTGATCCACAACGGGCTGGTGTATCTATGCCGGGCCGAGGGGCAGGTCGTTTGCCTGGACGCGAAGACGGGGAAAGTGATTTATGAAGACCGCGGCTACAACTCGCGGCATCGCGCCTCACCCGTGCTGGCTGATGGCAAAATCTACCTCACGGCCCGCAACGGCACCTTCAGCGTCATCGCGGTGGGACCGGAATATCGATTGATCTCCCGGCACAAATTGGACGACGAATTCGCCGCATCGCCAGCCATCTCCAACGGTCGGATCTACCTGCGCGGTTTCAAATCGCTGTATGCGGTCGGTCTGAAGTAAGCCGAGGCAACCCTCTCCCAGACGCAGACGTGGTCGGACCCAGCGCAGGCTGGGTCCGATTTTTTTGTGCACAAAGCGGAAGAACCTGTTATAACAAGTTGATACGTCCCTTCATCGTCGTCGTAACGGGGGTTCATTTCGTCATGTATCGTCAACGTCGCGGTTTTACCTTGATTGAACTCTTGGTGGTCATCGCCATCATCAGCGTCCTGATCGGCCTTTTGCTTCCCGCCGTTCAGAACGTGCGGGAAGCGGCGGCCCGGATGAAGTGCCAGAACAATTTAAAGCAGATTGGGCTGGCGTTGCACAATTACCACTCAGCGTACCAGAAATTCCCCATGGGGATTCATTCAGTCGCCGCGGCGACCAACGAGGAGGGCCACGGTCCCGGCTGGGGCTGGGCGGCGTTCTTGCTCCCCTACCTTGAACAGGAGAATCTGGCCCGGCAGATTGACTTCACGGTGGACATCGCCGACCCACGACACACCGCCGTCCGCGTCACCTCCCTGCCCATCTTCCGATGCCCCAGCGATGACGGTCCCGATCGGATCGCCATCCCCAGCGAGCATGGCGGCATCATCTGCGACGTTGCTTTCGCCAACTATGTCGGCATGGGTGGTACCTACGAAGTCTCCGAGTATCCGGACACAAACACCGGGGTCTTTCTCCGCAATCGACACATCCGCATCGCCGACATCCGTGACGGCACCAGCAACACGATCGTGGTCATCGAGCGGGAAAATTCACGGTCGCCCCTGACCACTTGGGTGGGTGCGGTGACCCATGCCATCAACCCGCCGCTCAACCCGGCCTTTCATGAGGAAGGTCCGCCCACCTTGGTTTTGACGCAAACCGGAGAGGCAGCTGACCATCGAACCCCGAACAACCGGCTTGGCCACGTGGAAGATGCCGGCAGCCGACATCCCGGCGTCACCTGCTGCCTGTTGGGCGACGGCTCGGTTCGAGTGATCCAGGACACAATCAACCCGGTCATCTGGGAGGCACTCGGCACCCGCAGTGGTGGCGAGCCGATCGGTGATTATTGATCGCGGTCCTTCGAGGGAGCATTCGGTGTCCGAAGGTTCGGCCAAAACTCCATTCATCATCGCCGGCGTGTTCGGCCTGGTCGTGTGCTTGATCGCGGCATGGTGGATCCTCCAGCGCGGCGAAGAGATCGCGACCTTGCGGGGGCATCGAGCCGTCGTCCGTAGTGTCGCTTTCTCCCCAGACGGCAGCCGGATTGCCTCGGCCGGCGATGACGGCGTGGTTTGCCTCTGGGATGCCACGACGAATCAGTTGATCCACCAGGGTCAAGGCCACCGGGGCCGTGTCTACGGCGTCGTGTTCTCGCCAAGTCTGCCGCTGTTGGCCAGCGTCGGCGAGGATGGGACGGTTCGATTGTGGGATGCATCAACGGGCGCGGACAAGGGAAGCCTGCAAGTCTCCTCGAAGGCGCTCGAGTGTCTCACCTTTGCCCCGGATGGTTCGACGTTGGCGGCAGCGGGAGTGGACCGGGTCATTCATGTCCGGTCTGTCGCCGGCGATTCCCTACCGACACGCGACCTCGTGGGTCACTCGAAGCACGTTCACGGTCTGGCCTTTGGTCGTGATCGCAAGACGTTGATCTCGGCCGGGGAAGTCGATGGTCTGAAGATTTGGGATTGGACGACCGGCTCGCTCACGGCAAAAGCAGACTTGGGCCGCGGGCACATCCACCAATTGCGTACCGCTCCCGACGGCTCCCGTCTCGCCATCGCCATGAGCGGTTCGGGGGTTCGACTCTGGTCGATCGCGGAGCGGAGGGATCTCGGCCCGTTGCCCGGAGCCGGGATGGCTTGGTCCGTCGACTTTTCCCCGGATGGCCAGCGCTTGGCGACCGCCCACGAAGATGGGTCGGTGAAAATCCTCTCTGCCTCGGGCGAGACCATCAAAAAATTCCGCGGGCACAAGGGGACGGCAACATCCGTCGCTTTTGCCCCCGACGGAAAAAGCATCGTCTCCGGCGGAGGCGACGGCTTGGTTAAACGTTGGCCCGTTCCATAAGTCGGCCGCATCTGCCCCTGTCGACAGCGATCCACAACCTCAGCAGACATTTGAGGCATGGCGGCTGGAATTTATCGCGGCGGCGGACTTACCAATTGACATAGGCCCGCACTGACGAGAGAATCACTCGAAGCCGTAGCGGACCTTGCCCTGATCTGGAGGATTCGAAGATGAAGTATGCGATCGGTGCGCTGTTGATCGTCGTTGTGGCCAGCCTCGGAACCATGGGCGTGGCGTATTACAATGATCCGACGATTTTTGACTCGAGCGAGCCAACCTCGGGCTGCTGTCATCAGACCGTGAAGGCAACCCCCGACGGCTGTTGCCCCCTTAGCGGCGGCGCGGCTTGCGTGGCCGATTCGACTTGCGAGCACAGCTGCCCCGTGCAAGCGGCTGCGGCGGCCGCCGATGCAGCCCTCAAGTCGGGCGAGTGAGCCTCGGCGAATTTTCCCCGTTTTCCCCCGGCCCCGGAAATCTTCTCCGGGGTTTCTTTTTTTAGGTGCAAGCAAGATCATTAGGGGGAAATGGACCATGGAATGGATGAAGTCAAATCCCGGAGGGAGAGCGGATCAGAAACCGCGTCTGAGCTTTGGGTTGCCCGTGCTTGGCATCGTTGCCTTATTGGGCGGCATCGTGTTCGCGGCGGGTCGAGCGATCGCGGATGACAAGAAAGACTCGCCCAACCCGCCGTCTGCGGCGTCGCAGGAGCCGCGTGCGGAGGAACCGTCCCAAACACGGGCCGAGGAAGAGCGGCCGGCACGGGAGCAGGAGCGAGAACGTGAACAAGACTCCGCGCAACAACGAGCGGAGCAAGAGCGGAGAATGCGAGAGCGAGCAGAGCGTGCCCAACGCGAGTTGCGAGAGGAGTTGGAGAGGGCAAGAAACGAAATGGAGAAGGCGCGTCGACGGGTTGAGGAGTTGGAGCGCCGCTTGGCGGAGGCCGAACGAGGAGGCGCACCGCCGCGCGAACGTCCACCGCAACCGGATCGCCCCCGTGGTGGGCCGGAGGCATGGCGAGGCGGATTCGGCCCATGGGGATGGGGATGGGGGTGGGGCTGGGGTTGGATGCCCGGCAGCCCCCCAGGTCGCGGACCGGGATTCGGTGGCGGCACGCCGCTCCCGCCAGAGTGGAACCGTCGTCTCGCAGACTTGGAACGACGCCTGGACGAATTGAACCGCGAGTTTCAGCAGTTTCAGCGATCGGCGCGTCCTCGTCTGATGGTGCCCCCCGAGGAAAATCGCCCCCGCCCCCCCGAGGATCGACGTCCGCCGGGTGCCCGAGGTGAGCAGCGACCAGGTCCCCGGGACGCCGATCGCCGTCCATCACCGCCAGACCGTCGGCCATAACCGCGCAGCGGGTAGGGGTCACCCTTTTTCACGGGGGATGACGATACGATTTGGGGATTGAGTTTCACTGCGACATGCAGGATCGAGCCAAGGTGATCCGTGGCTCGATCCTCCCGCTCTCTTTTATCGGCCGACGATCTCACCGCAAGGGTTCGCCTCGACCCACTCTGCCGACCATTTCCCGCGATATTCGGCCTCATATCATCCCCTTAGGAACTCCGCAGCGGGGCGAAACGTAAAGAGAAGAGAAATTCCTCCGAAGTTCACAGGCCAGAACCCATGGTCGAACCGCTTCCTTCCGTCGTGGATCGCAATGAGGACGTCGCCGATTACAAGCCATTGGCGTTTTTGGCAGTGGCGGCGTTTGCCGTTTCCTTGATCTTCACGACAATCGTCGTCCTTTTGACCGGGGTGGGCTTGGTCACACGGCGACCGGTTCTCGAACCTTGGCTGATCCCCTTGGCTTTTAGCGGCGTGCTGCTGGCGATCGCCGCCCGCTGGCAGATTCACCTCTCGGAAGGCACCAGGGAAGGCCGACGTTTGACCAACATTGCATGGTGGCTGAGTTTAGTCGGTGGAGCCGTTTACGCCGCCTATTACTTCGGGAATGTTGCCGCGATCCAAAGCCAGGCCCGACAGTTCGTCGCCGACGCCTTCTTGCAAAAGCTCAAGGAAGGAAAGGTCGAAGAGGCCTACCTTACCACGATCGAGCCGGGCATGCGCAAGGGCATGACCAATCTGCGCGACATCGAGCGTCGGTTTGGCAACGTGACGGAGCCGTTTCGGGCAGACAAACTCCCCCAGCTTTTTGAACGGGCCGCCGGGGCGGTCGAAATCGAGGACTACGGCGTCGCGGACTGGCGCTCCTCTCCCGAGGGGCTCGAAGTGGCCGCACGCCACGTCGTTCGGACCCCGGAGGGGGCATTCGAGGTTCTCATCCCTCTTGTCGGCGTTGAAGACCGCGAAACCGGGATCCGTGAGTGGTACATCAAGCGGGGAATCGGGGTAAAACCGATCGGGATGACGACCTACGGCATGCTGCTCGGTGCCCTGCAGGGTGAGTCGGATTCCTTCCT
>JAOAAM010000431.1 GCA_026418875.1 Gemmataceae bacterium
CTCATCGCCGCCTCCGTGCTGCCCAGATCGCGAGCCGCTCGCGGAAGATTTTTGAGTTGTGGCGAATGTCGACCGGTAAACTGGGGTGGAATAAGATCGTGCGGATTTCGGCCGTGTGGGGATGCCGTGCGGCTAGTTCGAGCAACTCTCGCCTTAATGCGGCCTCTCCGATCGGGTGGCCCGGTTCGCGCTCGACACAAATCACGGGTGTTCCGTCCACCCCGACGAGGGCCGACCGCGACACGGCCGGATGCGTGTTGAAGATCGCCTCGCAGGGAATGGTGAACAACGTGCCCCGAGGAGTGACCACTCGTTGCGATTTCCGGCCACAGAACCAGAGTCGGCCTGCCGCGTCGAAGTAACCCACGTCTCCCATGCGATGATAAAACGTGCCATCGTTGCAGGCGATTTTGGCCAGCCGGGTCGCCTCGGGCCGATTGTAGTACGCCGGAGTGACCCAAGGCCCCCGCACGACGATCTCGCCGATCTCCCCGACGGCAAGGGCCAGGTCGTCGCGCCACTCGGGAATCGGTTCATCCCGGATGGGGATGATTCGCACGTCGATCCCCCGCACCGGACGTCCCACGCAGACACCCCGCCCCTGATCGGTCAGGTGTCGCGTCTCGCTCAGGATCTCGTCGCTGCCGATCACCGCCACGGGCAGGGCTTCGGTCGCTCCGTAGGGGGTGAAGACTTGCGTGCCGGCTGGGAGGAAACGAGCGAACCTTTCGATCACTTGGGCCGACACCGGGGCGCCAGCGCTGACGACGCGGCGGATCGACGTGAAATGGCCCGAGAAGTCGGCACGACCGACCCGATTCAACAATGCGGGCGAGCCAAACATATTTGTCACGCCAAACTGGGCGATGACCTCGAAGATATGCTCGGGGTTCACCCGGGCCGGACGGGTCGGATCCATCTGCGGGATGATGGCAGTCATCCCCAGGGCGGGGCCAAACAGGGCGAACAGCGGAAACGTCGCCAGGTCGCGTTCACCGGGTTCGATGCCGAACGTCTCCTGCACGGCCTCGAGTGGTCGGCGGAAGATGCCATGCGTGTACACGACTCCCTTGGCCGGTCCGGTGCTGCCGCTGGTGAAGAGGATCGCGGCTAATTCGTCCTCGGCTGCATCCGCGACATCCGTCACATCCGCAGCCGAGCTGATTCGGGGCGACCGTTCTCCTCGTCGCAGGAAAGTCGGGATTTGACGAAGGGTCAGCGTGGTACCCCAGCCGGGTTGGCCCACGGTCACGGTGATGCGGATCGTGCGGTGGCCCCAGCCGAACAGCCGGCGGGCGAGGTGGGCCTTGGGCACGCCGACAAACGCCTCTGGCTCGGCCTCCGCGAGGCATTTCCCCAAGTGCCGCAGCCCCATCCCCGGATCGATCATGACCGGGACAGCGCCGAGCTTGAACAACGCAAACGTCAGGGCGAAGAAGTCCAGCCCCGGGGGGACCATGAGCACGGTCCGCGTTCCCCGAACAATCCCCACCTCTCGGAGTCGCCTGGCGAATTCGGTGCTGATGGCATCCAATTGTTGGAACGTGTACTGCACGAACCGCAGTCGTCCCCAACGATCGTGACCCATGGGCTGGATTACGGCAGGCACGTGCGGCTGCTTTTGGGCGATTTCCGGCAAGTCGTTGCCGACGTTCCACCGAACCATCTCGGTTCACGCCCCCGAACCGCCAACAGGAGACGATGCCAGGAACGCTTGGACCTCACGGATCACTTCGTCCGGCGCATCCTCCAGAATGTAATGACCGCAGTCCGGGAAGCGGACGACGCGGGCAGCCGGCAAATGCTTTTGCCACGTCGCAAGGAAGGTTTCATCGAAGACAAAATCCCTCATGCCCCAACAAATCAATGTTGGGATATTTCGAAAGCGGTGCAGGTTTGCCTCGACCTCTTTCACGATGTCGTAACCCGGATCACTCGGACCGAGGGGCACGTTTTGCACGAAACGCAGCACCGCCCGCCGATGGTTTGGCGTGTCGTACGGGGCAAGCAACCCCTGCCGCACTTTGTCGGGCAGGGGGCGTCTGGTCACGCACCAACGTGCCGCCGCCCGGCAGAACGCGTTGCCCCGCAGCGTCAGCCACGCCCCGAGGCGGGTGTTGCGTGCCAGCCACAATCCCCACGGCAGGCGCTTCACTGCGGGAAGCGGGAATGCCGCAGTGTTCAGGATGACCAGGCGAGCCACGCTCTCCGGGTGCCGCACCGCCCAAGCCATGCCGATCATCCCGCCCCAATCGTGCAGGACCAAAGTGGCTCGGGAATCAACCCGCAAGTGCCTCAACAACTGTTCAAGGTCATCGACCCGACGCCGAAGAGAGAAGTCGTACCGCTGATCGTCGGGCTTATCCGACAGCCCGCAACCAATGTGGTCGGGAACGATGCAGCGATGCTTGTCACGCAGGGCCAGCACCAAGTTGCGGAAATAAAAGCTCCACGTCGGGTTTCCGTGCAGCATCACGATGGGGTCGCCCGCCCCCTCATCAAGATAATGCAGGCGCAAACCACCCATCAGAAAGTAGTTGCTGGTGAACGGGTACAGCGATCGATCCCACTTCATGCGGCAGATTCACCAGCGAAGCCCGAGAATCAAACAATTCAGCCCGCTGCCGATTCCCATGAACCCTACCTGATCACCCGGGCGGAGGAAATCACGTTCCTCTGCGAGCGCGGCAGTGATGGGCAGCGACACAGTCCCAATGTTGCCAAGGTACTCGAACGTGGAGAAATCTTTCTCTCGGGGGATGCCCAACGTTCGCAAGACCGTGTCGCGGTGGACGGCCCCCACTTGATGGCAGATCACCTTGTCGATCTGCTCGGCGGCCCAACCGAGCGATGACACGAACGCCCGAAAGGTGCGGCTGCCCAGTTCGACGCCATACTTCAGAACAGACGCGGCATCGGTGGACATGAACGGCGTGACCAGGTGCCGCATGCCGAACTCAAATCCGCTCTTGACCATCGAGGCCGCCGTGCCTGCCCAATGTCCGATCGCGTTGGGCAAAGCTTGGGCGAGATTCGAGGGCAACACCGACTGCAATCCCCAGCGGCAGAGGTGATGATGCTGCGGAGCCGCCTGCGCCGTGCCGCCCAGCAACTGCCGCCGACGCTCGCGTTGGAACGAACCGTCCGTCACAAGGACCGCCACCGCCCCGGAGCCGCCGGTGAACGTGGCCACCGAGTCGCGGAACCGCTCCAGCGTGGGGTCGGCGTTCAGGCGGTTGATCGTGATTTCGTTGATTTCCCGGGCTGTCTCGCAGGAAACAACCAGGCCGGCACGACATTGCCCCAACTCGATCCGATTCGCCACGTCCACAATCCCGTTCAGCACGCCCAAGCAGGCATTGCTCACGTCGTAGACGAAAGCGCCCGGGTGAATGCCGATCCCGGCCGCGACCCGACAGGCCGTCGCCGGTTCAAACTGCTCCCGGCAAACACCAGCGTAAATGAGAACGCCAATGTCTTTCCCCGAGACGTTCGACGCCGCAAGAGCCTTCCGCGCTGCCCGGATAGCTCCCTCAGAGACGGGGAAGTTCGGCTCCCACCAGCGACGCTCGTAAATCCCGGTCAGGGTCTCGAGTTGGCCGCGCGGCAAACGCAATTTGTCGTAAGTCGGCGCCAAGCGGGACTCCAACTCGGCACTCGTCACCACCACCGGGGCCAATTCGTAGCCGATGGCGTCCAGAAATACTCGCTTGTACTGCATGCCGACAACCTCTCCACCGCAGGGTCAGTCTACGTTGGAGCCTTCGAGAGTGAAGTTGCTCATCTGGTAGATCCAGCGACCATCGACGCCAAGGTAGCCCGAGCCGCGAATCCAACGGCGGGCTTCATCGACCTCGTCCACATTGGCTTCCACAACGACGCGCTCATGGCCGGGAATCACCTGGCCTCGATAGACCCATTGGGGCGTCGTCCCCGGTGCCAGCGAGAATGACCCTGCTTCCCGGGGCGGTCCCCAGCGGCCCCCGGCGATGACCTTGAGCAATTGCAGAAACGCTTCCAAGCCGAGCGAGCCGGGCCAGACAGGGTCTTGGAAGAAGTGGGCTTTGAAGAACCATTCCTCGGGCCGAACCTGCTTGACGCCGCGAATCCAACCCAGCGAATGAGTCCCCCCTCGCGGCTGATACAACTCGATCTGCTCGATCATCCGCAACATCTTGCCGGGGAAGGGGGGGCTTTCGGGGTACTCACCGTGCCATCGTTCGTCGGCCGGGATGGCAGGGTCTGGCTCGATTCGCGGCAACTCGCGCAGGCCGACCTGTTGCGCGAGCTGTTCTCGGGTGAAAAAGCCGAAATAGGTGTCTCCCTCGTACACG
>JAOAAM010000440.1 GCA_026418875.1 Gemmataceae bacterium
GGTGGGCAAGCGATGCCTGCCCAGCCCGCCGTGGGTTGCCGAAGCGCCAATCCATTGGGTGGACCTCACGACGGAGGGGGGGCATGTCGAAGCGCTGGTCCGATATTTTCGGCAGCGAAATCGCCGAGCAGGGAGAGACCATCGGTGATTCGATGGCTAATGTTGCTGATCGTGGGTTGGCTTGTTTCGGTGTACGACTCAAGCCAACGACTAGGCACCGCCGTGTGCCAACTCCATGTTCGCCCGACGAAAATCCAACTTTCTGAGAGCGTCGAAGCAATCTTGACCATCGAGGGACCGGCCCCCGTCGAAGTCGAGTTGCCGGAACCGCTCGTCGATTCCCCTGCCTGGCATGTTGAGATCGGCCGACCGGAGGTCGCTGCCACGGCGGAAGGCAGAGAACGTTGGCGGCAGTCTTTTCGCTTGATTCCGCTGCAATCCGGGGATGTGCCTTTGGTGTTTCGGCCGATTGGCTTCCGCACCGGCCACGAAGTCCGCCTCCGCTCACTTCGCTGGAGCTCGATCTCGATTCGGGTCGCAACGGATGTCTCCGCACCGGACTTGAGTGCAGCACGTCCATTGCGCGGCTTTGAGCCGCTGCCCCCCGCAGAAAAGCGCTGGGTGACTTGGTTTTGGCCTGTCGCCGTCATGGTCGCACTGGTCGGGTTGTGTGCGTTGTTGCTGTATCGCTACTTCCGTTGGCGACCCAAGGTGGAGATCACCGCGGAGCAACGGGCTTTGTTCGCTTTAGGCTCGGTCAACCGAACTCTTCCCGCGGCAGCCGTGGCGGCGGAGGTCGCGGATGTCGTTCGCCGTTTTCTCGTCGATCAGCACGGCATCGATGCTGTTCGGTTGACCACGGATGAAGTGATCCAAGCAATGCGACAGGCTAGGCGATTCCCGGACGAGTGCATCGCGGCTGTCAAGCGACTGTTAGGGCGATGCGATGTGACAAAATTTGCCGGGAGGGAGTGGGAGCAGGCAATCGGGGCGGAGCTAATCCAAGAGGGCGAGCGGCTGATTCGGTGGATAGCGCAAGAGTTTCCGACGAACCAAGGGACGGAAAGCGGGAAAATTGCATCAAGTCCGGGGGACTTTTCTGCCGAAGTAAAGGGCGTCAACCAAGGGTGATTCGGGAAGAGACGCAGGCAGTGAGGCCTCCCCAAATGCCCAGCGCGGCAAGCATGACCTTCCCGGTTGGCACAATCGGTATCCTGGTTCACTCCGCATGCGGTCGAGCCGTTGGCGTCTTCGGGAGCGTCCAGCGCTCGTTTTCGGGAGGTTTTTTCGATCATGTCCGACTACACGAAGGCTTTCGCGGTGGTGATCTTGTCCGCCTTGGGAATCTGGGGTTGCGCCCAAGGTCCCGCGGGAGGCGCGTCGGTGGAAAAATTGAAGCAACTCGAATTGAAGATCGCCCGTCTCGAGGATGACTTCCGTGCGGCCACGGCGGCTCGCGATCAATTCCGCAAGAAACTGGCTGAATCCGAAGCGCTCGCAGCGGAACTTCGCACCGAGGTCGAGACGCTGCGGCCCGTGTTGGCCGAGCGGGACGAACTGCGTAATCAACTGCGATTGCGCACGGCAGAACGCGATCAAGTGACCCAGCAGTTCGAGGGATTCCGGAAGAGCTTGAAGGAGCTTCTCGGGCAGATGGACGCTGCGGCAAAGGTCCAACCGAATGTGACCACCGTCAGCAATGCCAAGTCACCGAACCTGTGATGTGATCCGGTTCACCAGGGAGCAGCGAGCCCGGCCCCTGGATGGGCCGGGTTTGCCCCTTGGCAAACCTGTTCACTCGAAGTCGATCGCCGCTTCACAATTCTCGCTGCCCTTCAGCCCTCAGTCCAAACGCTGGATGAGTGCTTTGGCCTTCATGTCCTCGACTAGCCGGCGATATTCCTTGTTCGCTAGCAGCCCCATGAGCTTGTTCCGGATCTCGTTTTGCACCTCGGCATCGAGCGGTTTGCGACCGGCGCGAGTCCGCTCGACGACTTTGATGATGTGGAATCCACCGGGAACCTCGACTGGGCCGCCGACTTGTCCGGGATCCAGGGCGAAGACGGCGGTTTGCAATTCGGCTGGGCGGATCTCGCCGGGTTTCTCGCCGACGCCCTCCGGCCCAAGCAACGCATTGTAACCGGATTCTCGCAGTTGCTGCGCGAGGGTGACAAAATCCGCGCCCTGCCGCAACGACTGGAGCGATTGCTCGGCGAATTGCCGCGCCTCCAAACGGCTCGGAAAGCGGGAGGCATCAATAAAAATGTCTTGCCACTTCACACGGTCTTGAATGGTGAACTCTTCCGGGTGGGTCTCGTAGTAAGCTCGAATTTCCGACAGCGGGATGTGTTGGAGTTTTGGGAAAATCAAATTGCGCATGAACTCGACGGCGATGAATTCCCGCTCCAAGGAGCGGCGGAATCCCGCCAGAGTCATGCCCATTTGTCCCAAGAAATCATTCAACTGGTCGTCGCTTTTGAGCTTATACTCTTCCTTCATCTGTTTAACCCGGCGCTCGAATTCCCGGCTTGCCTCTTTTTGCAGGTCTTCGAGGATCTTCGCGGGCAGTTGCTTCAGCCGGGCAAACGCCACGTCGAGCACGACTTCGCGCTCGATGAGTTTTTCCAGTTCTTCCTGGCGTAGTTGTTTCAATTTCCGTTCGCGTTCGGAATCGGAAAGCCCCTCCAATTCACGCAGCCGGGGGACGAGTTTCTCGCGGAGTTCGGACTCGAAAATGGGGACGTTGTTGACATAGGCGATGACTTTGACCACGACTTCGCCATCGGCGAGGGTCGGAGGCGGCAAAGTCACAATGGGTGGCGGCTCGGGCTTCTGCGACCGGGCGGAGCTGGGCGCGGTCGTCTTCACCGGTTGGCCGGGAACTTGGATCTTCTGGCCAGGGAGCGGTGGAGATACCAAGCGCGGTTTCTGGCTGCTTCGGCAACTCCACACCGCGCACAGTAGCGCCAGCAGCATCAAGCCGCGCCGCACCGGTTGCATCGGCAAAACCCTCTTGGTCTTCGCGCCAAACGCCGACGGTCACGGCGGGGTTATAACGTCTCGTCGGGCAAACGCAAGACGTGTCGCAAGAACTGATACATTCGTTCCGGATCGTCCTCGCCGGGTCGCAGCCGAGCGTATAGCGTTCGCTGATCGATGACCTTCAGCCGTTGATGGCTGCGTTCGGCCAGCTGCCGGGCCAATCGCTCACTCCGATAAGCGAAGACGAGATCGTTATCGGCACGATGGATGGACTCGATCTGCCAACGAGCGGCACACAATCGCAGTTCAGCCACTTTCAACATCCACTCGGCGGCGGCGGGGATGGGGCCGAACCGATCGCGTAACTCCTGCCGAAAATCGGTCAGGCGTTTGCGGCTGCGGATGCGGGCCAGACGTCGATACACCTCCAAACGATTCTTCTGCCCCGGAACGTACTCGCGTGGGAGATAAGCGGGCCAGGGCAAGTCGATGTTCACCTCCAGATGGGTCTTCAAAGGCTGGTGCCGCAGCTTGCGGACGGCATTTTCGAGAAGTTGGCAATAAAGCTCGTAACCGACCGCCGCAATGTGCCCGCTCTGCTGCGTGCCGAGGATGTTCCCCGCCCCACGGATTTCCAGGTCACGCATGGCAATGCGGAAGCCCGCCCCCAAGGCCGTGAACTCCTCGATCGCTTTCAACCGGGCGGCCGCTTGCGGCGTCACCAGCTTGTTCTGATCGACCAGCAAATAGGCATAGGCCCGATTTCGCTCTCGACCGACCCGGCCCCGCAACTGATGCAAGTCTGCGAGACCATAAGTATCCGCCTGGTTGATAAAGATCGTGTTCGCGTTCGGAATGTCGAGGCCGCTCTCGATGATGGTCGTGCAGACCAGCACGTCCGCCTCACGCCGAACGAATTTGAGCATGGCCTGCTCGAGTTCGTGACCTGGCATTTGGCCGTGAGCCACCACGATTCGTGCCTCGGGGACGATGTCTTGCACCGTGGCCGCGATTTCGTGGATGTTCTGCACGCGATTGTGAACAAAATAGACCTGCCCCTCCCGGTTCAACTCGCGCAAGATCGCTTGCCGAATCATGGCCTTGTCGAACCGGGTGATCCGCGTCTCGATTGGCAGCCGGTCAGGTGGGGGCGTCTCCAAGTTGCTGATGTCGCGCAGCCCGAGTAGTGCCAGGTGCAACGTGCGCGGAATCGGCGTCGCCGAAAGGGTCAACACGTGGACGGTGGCGCGGACTTGCTTTAAGCGTTCTTTGTGTTCGACCCCAAAACGTTGCTCTTCGTCGATAATCACCAGACCCAGGTCTTTGAAGCGGACGTCCTTGCTGAGCAGTCGGTGGGTGCCCACGATCACATCGACGCTGCCCTCGGCCAAGGCGGCGAGCACTCGTTTCTGCTCCGAAGGGCTGCGAAAGCGGCTCAAGCATTCGACGACGAACGGATACTCCGCTAATCGTTTGCTGAAGGTGCGAAAATGCTGCTCCGCGAGAACGGTGGTGGGCACCAGGACGGCGCCTTGTTTGCCGTTGACCATGGCCTTGAATGCGGCGCGCAGGGCCAACTCGGTCTTGCCGTAACCGACATCGCCACACAGCAGCCGGTCCATCGGCCGCGCACGCTCGAGGTCTTGTTTGATCTCGGCCATGGCGGTGAGTTGATCGGGCGTCTCCCGGAAGGGGAAGGTCGCTTCGAACTCCCGTTGCCACTCGGTGTCCGGACCGAAGGCGAATCCGGGCTGGGCGGCTCGGATGGCTTGCAGTTCGAGCATCTCGGCGGCGAGGTCCATGACCGCCGCTTCGACCTTCGCCTTACGATGGCTCCATGCGGTTCCGCCAAACTTTGACAATTCCGGCTCGGCCCGGCCGCTGCCGACATATTTCTGCACCAGGTCGATCTTCGAGGCGGGAACGTAGACGAAGACGCCGTCGCGGAATTCCAGTAGCAGGTGTTCTTCGCGGGGGTGAGCCGTTGTCCGCCGACCCGACGCCGCACCGCTGCCGGGTTGCGAGTCATCCAGCAGATGCATGCCGTGGTATCGAGCGATTCCGTGGCTGACGTGAACGACGTAGTCACCCGGCGAGAGATCGAGAAATGAGTCGATGGCCCGCGATTCGACTCGGCGGGCGGGCGCAACGAGCCGCCCTCGGTCGCCATCTGCGGTCGAGGTTCGCTTTGCCCAGTCCTCCCGATGGAACAGTTCATGACTGCCCAGCACGATCAGTCCGAGATCGACGAGGCGAAAGCCGGCCCGGACGTGACCTGTGACCAGGCGGAGTCGATCGGTTGTCGCCAAGCGCCCTGCCGCCAGCACCTCGCCGACCCTCTTCGCCTCGGCGTCGTTCTGGCAGGCGATCAACACTTGCTCGGTCTGGGCGATGGAATCCAACTCATCGCGGACCCGAGCCACGTTTCCGCTGAACCGCTCGACGGACTCGACGTGGAGATGCCAAGTCTCCTCGACGGAGGCGGTGGGCATGGCCGTCATGGTGACATTGGGCCAGCGCATGAGTTGCTCGAAGACGCCATCGAGGTGGAATAAGCCGATGCGTGTCGAGGCTCGCTCCCACACGATTTGGCCCTGCTCACGAACCTCGAGGGGTTCGACGATCAGCGTGGCCGACCCGGGCGGCAAGTAGGCGCAAAGGTGCCCGCGATCCGCAGGGAGTTGGCCGATTCCTCCGGTGCCGTTCACCCCGGCTGAGCCGTCGCTTTGGAGCGCCAGCACCGACGCCTCTTCCAGGTCCTGCGTGGAACGCTGCGTTTGTGTCGAGAAGCGGCGGATCGACTCGACCTCATCGCCGAACATCTCCAATCGCAGGGGCGAATCGGCATCGGGGGAGAAGACGTCGATGATGCCGCCACGCCGGGCGAATTCACCGGGGTATTCGACGGCCTCGAGTCGTTTGTATCCGCGTTCGACGAGCCAGGCAGAGAATTCATCCAGATCGAGCGTGTCGCCCCGGCGGACTCGGCGGCTCCGTCGCGACAGTTCTTCTCGGCTGGGCACGGGCAAAATCAGGGACGCGATCGAGGCCAGGAGGATCGGGGGGGGAGAGGGCGACTGAAGGGCTTGCAAGACCTTGAGCCGGGCACCGGGCGTGCTTTCCTCGGCGGGAAAGACGAGGGGGCGCCGGCCGCTGAAGCTCGCAAGTTCCTCGACCCACGTGGCGACGTCGGCCTGATGGGCCAAGACGATGAGGAGCGTTCCTCGGAGGTCCCCAGCTATCGTGGCGGCGGCGAGAGCCACTGAGGAACCCCAGGTGCCATCGACGGCTCCGCTCCGCCCGGCGCGCAAGGCCTGCGCGAACGGCTCGTAGCCGTCCACGGTCCGCAACACCCCAGCAAGATCCGCGAGGCGTTGGGGGGCCAAGGCAGGCGGTTGACGCATTCCGGCGTCCTTCACTCCTTCGATTTTCCTGATTATACGAACACGCGCCAATGCGAGCTTTGGTGGCATTTCCCGCTCGAAAATCTGATCGGGCTTCTTGCCCGGAGGGAGACGGGCCGCTATAAGCGTTATTCAACCGCATCGCCTCTTGATTAGCCTCGGAGAGTTGCCCCATGCCTGCTGCCGTGACCCCTGCCGCCGTCAAAAACGCCTTGGACCAGGGGGCCGGGATCTTGCGTTTGGCTCCCACTTGGGTGCCCCGCTCGTTCCTGATGCCCGGCCGGCGCATCAAGCTCGCACCGCAGGACATCTACGCATTCGGTGCTCATCGTGGCGGAATCGACGAACGGTGGTTCGCCTCGACGACCCCCGCCGCCAACGAGAATCGCACAGAAGACGAAGGTTTGAGTTGGGTCGTGGTCGATGGCCAGAAGGCGTTCACCCTGCTCGACGCCGTCGGATTGGAAGGCCCCAGCCTCATCGGTAAGGCGATGTACGACAAGTACAAACGCTGGCCTGTCTATTCCAAGTTCTTCGACAATCTCGGGCCAATCCCGCATCACATGCATCAGAACGACGAGCAAGCCGCCCTCGTCGGTCAACAAGGCAAGCCAGAGTCGTATTACTT
>JAOAAM010000591.1 GCA_026418875.1 Gemmataceae bacterium
AGCGTGGCCGAGGCCCCGCCCCTGATCGTCCCCCCGCCGCCGCCTATCCCCGCCGCCAAGGTTCGATTGTCGGGCCAAACGGATTCCGACTCGCCGTTGCATCGGCTCACGCTCACCGCCATCGACGCCGAACGCCGCCTCGACAATTACATGGTTCGAATGCGTCGCCGGGAACTCGTCGATGGAAAAAATCCGGACGAAATCATCTTGATGAAGTATCGTCGCACACCCCTGAGCATCCATTTAAAGTGGCTCGGACCAGAATCACAGGGACGCGAAATTGTCTATGTCATGGGCCAACATGACAACAAAATCCACCTTCGCACGGGGAAAGGCGATCTCTTCGGATCGGGTCGGCGTTTGAGCTTCGCCCCGGATAGCCCCTTGGTGCGATCGAAGTCGCACTACCCAGTCACGGAGGTCGGTCTGGGGGCGGCGGCCCAGCGGTTTGCCAGCCTCTTGGCTGCTGTCGACCGGCGACAAACGAATGCCGGATCCGTCCGGTATCTCGGGCTGGTCCAGCGTCCTGAGTTCGCCGAGCAAGTGGAGGGAGTTGAACAGATCATTCCGGCGGGGCTGGAACCATTCTTACCTCGGGGCGGCTTACGCCGTTACTACTTCGACGCGGCGATGGGCGTGCCATCGGTAATCATCACGTTTGATCCAAACGGTCAGGAAGTGGAGTATTACCACTTCGACCGATTGCAAGTCTCTGTCAATTTAGATGATGAGGATTTTGACCCGGACCGGCTGTGGGGCCGACGAACCGAGCCGTGATCGCCTGTCAAGCTGGCAGCCGAGGACAAGGCAGCTGGCAAGATGGGGCGGCCGCAGCGACGAATCGACATGGACTGTACGCGTTCCATCTGGTTGTGTTACAATCGATTAGGCCAGGGTGGGGTACACCCGCCGACAATGGTATTCGATTTGCTTGGCGGTAAGCCGAGACTGAGGTGAGCGCGGGGCTCACCGGCCGCGGACTCACGGGGTCGCGGAGGCAGTCATGGTGGGCGATCGCTTGGAGCCAAGGTACTCGATTCTGCTGGCGGATGATGATCCTGCCGCTCGGGACACCTTGCGCGAAATCGTCGCCCCGTTGGGGTATCGCACCCTGGTGGCATCCGACGGCATGGAAGCCTTGGAGATTGTCCGGCAAGAGATTATCCACGCCGCCTTGTTCGATATGCACATGCCGAACATGACAGGCCTGGAGGCGTTACAAGCCTTGCGGCTTTTCAACGCCGATTTGCCGGTGATCTTGATCACGGCCGATTCCAACGCCGTCTTGATGCGGCAAGCGTTCCAAGCCCAGGCCTACAGCGTGATCCCCAAACCCGTCAGCCGGAACATCGTGCTGCACACCCTGACCCGTGCTTTGGGCCGTCTCCGCGGCGATCGAATTCATTAAGTGTCACGGTCGAACCCCGACCGAAGGTGGGGGCACCGACGACTTCCCCGAGTCAGCAGACGCCTACGGCTCGGCGAAGGATCGATCGGCACCCTCGCCACAAATGTGAGTGTTTACTGCATCGAGGAAAAGTCGATGAACGTAGTCCCGTTGAATGACAAAATTGTCGTCAAGCGACTCGAAGCCGAGGCGACCACGGCCGGCGGAATCGTCCTGCCCGACACGGCGAAGGAGAAGCCGAAGCAGGGCCGAGTGGTCAGCTTGGGTGATGGAAAACTCCTGGAGAACGGCAAACGGGCCCCGTTCCAAGTCAAGGAGGGTGATCGAGTTCTGTTCACTTCCTATGCTGGCACCGAGGTCAAGATCGGGGCGGAAGAGTACCTGATTATGACCGAGGACGACATCCTAGCGATCGTCGACTGAGATAAACGTTGGGCCAGCTCGCCGCCCTCCCCGAACAAGGGATGGGCGGCGTGGCGTCGCTCGGCCGTCTGTCCTGCCCTACGTTTGCTCTGCCCGCCGCTGTCCGGAGCCTCGGGCATCCGCGACGCCTCGTTGGCATTTTGGCCCGATTTTCCCTACAATGTCAGCGACATCCATCGATCGCTGCGTTTTTGAGATTGGGACACAACTTTGTTCGGAGGGCGACTAACGTATGCCGAAGGAAGAAGTCATTGAAGCAGAAGGCCGTGTCAAAGAGGCTCTTGCGAATACTCAATTCCGCGTTGAATTGGATAACGGACACGAGGTGATTGCCCACGTGGCCGGCAGGATGCGCAAGAACTTCATCCGTATCATCCCGGGCGATCGCGTGAAGGTGGAGATATCACCGTATGATCTCACGCGCGGCCGCATCGTCTACCGGGGAAGGTGAGACGTATCGAGACTGGGTCAACCAGACGACCCGCAACCTGTGGAA
>JAOAAM010000592.1 GCA_026418875.1 Gemmataceae bacterium
CGTGGGCTCGGAGATGTGTATAAGAGACAGGTTGTGGCCTGCCCAAGGCGGATGGGCGTCGCTGCCGACGTATTCTGGACTGTTACGAGCGAGGTGAATCGGCGAGGCTGATCGTGGAAGAGTGAACATCACGGCTCGACGGCATCGGCGAGCGGGATCAGTCGTTGCAGAATTTTGGCGCTATCCGACGTGAACTGGAAACGGACCGAGCCGTCGGCGAAGGCGGCGTGTCCGCCGGCGGGGTGGCCGCCAAATTGCCGTCCCGGACCGAAATACGGAGTTTCGTCCACATCCAGTCCGCGGAGAGTTGGCCGAGCACCGGCCGCCCAAGGGCCGCGTTCTCGTTCCGTCTCGAGGATAGCGACGGTGTAGCTGAGACCACGCTGGAATGCGTCGCTTTTCGTCCCCTCGTCGTAGCGAAAGAAGCCGGCCCGGGGGTGCGCGGGGGGGAGCGTCGGACCATCGATCCCCAGGCCGCCGCTGCCGATGTAGGAACCAGACTGGCACTCGTTCTCAGCGGGACGACGATACGTGGAGGGGCAGGAGAAAACGGGGAGCCGGATCCGGATCGCATCCCGGTTGATGTCGGCGTCCCAAGCGGCCGAGAGATCGAAGCGGCGATACGCCTCGTCTTGGCCGAGATACGGCAGAATGGCGACCTGCCAACTGAGGCGGCGCTCCGGCAGCAACGATGGATTCACGACGGTTCCGGCCGGGAAGGTGTGCACGCCCTGGTTCATGCGTTCGGCGGGTGAAGGCGAGACGCCATTTCCCCGACCCGGCTGCCGATGGATCCCGCTTGCGTCGTCGCCGAAATGCCACAGGCCCATCAACGTCAGTTGTCGCATGTGCTCGCGGCAGCGGGTTTGCTGAGCCGTCTCGCGCCAGCGCATCACGGCCATCAAAAACAGGCCCGCCAGAAAAAAGACGGGGATGGCCAAGGCGACGACTTTCAGAAGGCCTCGAAACATGGTGACCGTGATGGAATGAGTGCTGCGCAAGTCCGGATCGCGCGGACGTTCAACCCGTGAACAATTCCCCAAGCGCGGCACGATGCCGACCACTTGGTTTTGGGGTGCTCGGCGGGAAGGAATCGCGTCGAGCACCCTTCATAGGCCATGATACGCGTTCCTGAATCGGGTCGTTCTGCGCACGAACAGGTCGAGGTGCGGTCGCGGCTCCTGTCGTGCCGTTGCGGATGGTCGTTCCGGATCAGGTGTGCCGCAGGGCCTCGATGGGATCGAGTTGTGCGGCCCGCCAGGCAGGGTACGCACCGGCCAGCACGCCGACGATGGTGGACACTGCCAACGACAGCGCGATGGGCCAGAGCAAAAGCACGGCAAGGAGGTCTTTGCCGAAAGCCCAAAGGATGATCGGCGGGGCCGCGAAGATCAACACGATGCCGACGAGCACGCCGATCAAGCCGCCGACGAAGGTCTGCAAGATCGCCTCGATGAGGAACTGCATGATGATGTCGCGGCGCTTGGCCCCCAAGGCGCGGCGGATGCCGATCTCGCGAGTCCGCTCCGTCACGGTGGCCAGCATGATGTTCATGATGCCGATGCCGCCGACGACCAGCGAGATGCCGGCGATCAAGCCGAGCAAGCCGGTCAGCAAGTTCTGCATTTGCTCCGCATCTTCGAGCTTGTCCAAGGGGACAATGACTTCAAAGTCTTTTTTGGGTGCGTGATTCTTTTCGACGATTTCTCGAATCAGGTTGCCGGTGGCCCGCACTTTCTCCCGCCCCGCACGGTCATCGACGGAGGCGTCCACGGTCAGGGTGATTTGGTGCAGTTGGATCTTTTCGCCCGAAAACGAGCCGGATTGCCGGATGACGATGGCCTCGCCGAAGCGGGCGTTGAAGGTGCTGAGCGGGATGTAGACGTCATTGTCAAAGACTTCGCCCGATTGGCTTCCGCCGGGACTGCCCGAGGCCATCCGCGGATTGCACACGCCGATGATGCGGTAGAACATTGAGCTTTGCGTGCCGGATAAATTCACGGCTTGCCCGATCGGGTCCTCGAAGGGGGACATGTAGTCAGCGACACCGGCCCCCAGCACGCAGACGTTCTCCATGTAGAAGTCGTCTTGCTCATTGAGAAAGCGGCCCGCGGCTAGGGTCAGCTTGTTCACCTCAGCGTATTCCGGAGTCGTGCCGACGATCCGCGCCCGATACACCTTGTCCGCTCGACGCACTTCGAACGGGTCGGCAATCCGCATCCGCACCGCCTTGGCGATTCCCGGGATCGTGAGGAACTGTTCGTAGTCTCGGTTCTTCAAGCCATATTCCAGGATGAACGTTCTCTGACCCGACGGGGCAGCATCGCTGGGTTTCACCGATCGGACGATGACGTTGGTGGCCCCTTGGCGCCGGATGGCATCCAACGCTTGTTTCTTCGTCCCCTCGCCGAAGGCCAACAGCACCATCACGGCGATGTTGGCAATGACGATACCCAGCACCGACAGGACGGAGCGTAGCTTGTGCAACCAGAGGCTGCGGATCGCCAAGATGAGATTGCGCGAGAGTTTGGTAAAATTGAGGATCATCAAGCCACCACCAAAGCATCGTTGCGGACGTCGGACTCGACACGGCCATCGCGGAGCCGGATGATCCGCCTGGCCCACTGGGCGATGTCGTTCTCGTGCGTCACCATGATGATCGTTTTTCCAGCCTCATTCAGCCGACGCAACATCCGCATGATTTCGTCGCTGGTTTTCGAGTCGAGGTTGCCCGTCGGTTCGTCGGCGAGGATGACGTGGGGATCGTTGACCAGGGAGCGGGCAATCGC
>JAOAAM010000599.1 GCA_026418875.1 Gemmataceae bacterium
TGCAGCCTTGGCTGGCTTGGAAAACGCTGCTCGTGGCTGCCTTGGCGGGGGTCACGTTTCTCCTGCTGGCGATCCAATCCCTCCGCGGATTCGGTCTGGAGAACGCCATCCGCGAAAACGCTCGGGCTGAGGTCGAGCGAACGCAGAAACTGCCCGACTATCCATCGGACTCCGATTTTAAGCGGCGGGAGATCCTGGAAGGATCGTTGGTGGGACGATTTCAAGTCCGACAAACAACCGCGTTGAAATTCATCCTGGTTCTGCTGTTTCTTTCCGTGGCGGCGTCGCTCTATTGCCATTGGCTAGCGGATCGGCGAGGCCCCGCCGCACCCCGATTGGAACTCCGCTGGTGAGCGGACGTCAGCCGACTACCACACCGCGGCCTCCTCGCCGTCGAGGCGGAGCGTGAGGCATTTCGCACTGCCACCGGCTTTGAGGAATTCATCGAGTTCGACGGCGATGGGAATGTAGCCCCACCGGCACAGGTCTTCTCCAAGCTGAGGACAACCGGTGTTGGTGATGACATGCCGGCCGACGACGACCGCGTTGCAACCGAACCGCCGTGCCTCGGCTTCATTCACCGCGATCAGCCTCGGGATATGCGACTCGATCACCCGCAGACCATACTCGTCGAATGCGGGGGGATACCAAATCGCCTCTCCCGGTGCCAAAGGACAAA
This sequence comes from Gemmataceae bacterium, assembly GCA_026418875.1. GTDB lineage: Bacteria > Planctomycetota > Planctomycetia > Gemmatales > Gemmataceae > CAKZUU01. The sequence goes on from JAOAAM010000599.1 coordinate 680, forward strand.
AGCAAGTGTCGAGGTGGTAGAAGTACGGGTTCACCAACTCGAGGGGCAACACGCGCTTGCCAATCTGCTCTCCGAGCCATTGGTGGCCGCGCACGTCGCTGCGAATGCGATAGCCGGCGAAGAGATTCTCGCCGCAAAACAGTGCATCGCCGGCCCCTTCGTGGTAGCAGCCCTCGGGAAACTGCTCGACACGGAAGCCGTGGGCCGCGAACCATGCCTCATTGATCGGCGATTCCCGTGCTCGCTCAGGGTGACGGAAGCGAGAGCTGAAGAAGCGGTCGCGGAACACCAACCCTGCGTTGGCGGTGAATACCAGGTCCGGCAGCCCCCGAACCGGACTCAGCCGTTCGATTTGCACCCCGAGGTTGCGCAAAGTGTCGTGCAAACGCTGCCATTGCTGGCGTGCTACATCGCCATGCGAGCCGCGGGATCGACTCATCCACGGGTTGATCTCGTACTCGATCCCGTAGTAGTCTGGTGGACACATGAGGATCCGAGGTGACGGTCTCATGCCTGCTCCTTCAAGGCATTGGGCGTGGGGCCGTCGTGTCTCTCACTTGGTCGCGCGAGCCTCGGCTTGCGAAACCAGCTTCTCCACCGCGCTGTCCAACTCTTTGCTGCCACCAATGAACTTATGCCGGATCACGCCCTCCGCATCGATCAGGAAAATGGTCGGCAGAAACTCGACGTGCCACGCCTTCCCCAAGGTGCCATTGTCCAAGATGTTTGGCCAGGGCAAATTGTTTTTGGCGAGGAACTCCTCCAAGTCCTGCGGGTCGCGGTCGGCACTGACACCGATAAACACGAAGGGCCGCCCCTTCATCCGCTCGACCAATTCTTTTTCATGCGGGATCAGCGCAACGCACGGACCACACCAAGTCTGTCTCTTATACACATCTCCGAGCCCACG
>JAOAAM010000748.1 GCA_026418875.1 Gemmataceae bacterium
GACACTGACCGCGGCGAGGCGGACCTGCCGCAACACCTCGCGGAGCGTTCCCCAGGCGAAGCCGAGGTGAACGGCCACGAAAACCACGGGCAGCCAGCAGCGGGAAGCCATTCGGGCCGCCCGGCGAGCCAACCCGGTCGACGCGAGCAGCACCACCAGGACGTAGCTGCTCGCCAGCCCCGCCCCGAGCAAAGCCGCCTCGCGCCACCACAGCCCCGCCACGAGCAAGCCCAGGCAGGTCAGGAAGAAAATCAGAGGCGCGGCCGCGGGAAACGTGAGCGCTTCGGGATGTTTGCAGGCGAGCCGAACTCGACCACGGCCATAGCGGGCCATCTGTTTCATCAACGCGGGGATCGACTTGCGCGGATGATAATGCACCGCCAACTCGGGCGCGAACCAACATCGAAGCCCCGAAGCATCGATTCGGTGGTTCAATTCCACGTCTTCACAGGCGTCGAATGCTTCGTCGAACAAACCGATCTTCTCGAACACTTCTCGCCGGTAAGCCACGGCGACGCTGCTGGCTTTCACGAATCGGCCTTCCGAGCTGTAAATGTACGATGCGGGATTGTGCCCCAGCCAACTCCGTCGGGCCAAGGCAATCGCCTCCTGCAAGGGCGTGGCATGATCGATTTCCAGCGGCTGCGGCCGACCAAGGCAATCGGCGCCCGTCTCCCGAAAAGCGCGGACCACGTGTCGAAGGTAATTCGGGTCGTCGATGTCGCAATGTCCGTCGATGACGACGAAGATTTCACCACGACCATTCCGGACACCGATATTACGAGCTGCACTCGACCAACGCTTCGGATTCTCGAACAAGCGGATGTGCGGAAACCGTTGCTGGAGTCGGCGAACCCGGTCGGCCGTATCATCTTCCGACTGACCATCCGCGACGATGACCTCGTAACGAGAGCGTGGGTAATTGAACTGGGCGATTTTGGTGAGTGTCCGTTCGATGCATCGTGCCTCGTTGCGAACCGGAACGATGACCGTAATCATGGGCCAGGCTTCGCGATCCATGCGAAGTCCTCCTGCGGGGAATGGGGTCAGGCCGCGCGATGGTAACGACGGAGGTGATGACCGGGGCGGAAGCCTTTGGGAATCGCATCGCGGATCAGCCAGCGGCAGTGTTTCGGTCCCAAGCCGAGGAGCTTCATGGCGGTGCACAGGATCAGGCGAAAATCGAGCCAAGGTCCGAGGCGGTTGATGTAGGCTCGATCCAGCACGAGCTTATCGGCCGCGCTCGAGACGCTGGTATCAGGCGGTAATTGAACTTGCGCCAAACCAGTGATGCCGGGCCGCACCGCCAACCGATCGTCGTAATCTGGAAGGTCGCGCTTCAGGTTGGCGACGATCTCCGGTCGCTCCGGGCGCGGACCGATCAGGCTCATGTCGCCGCGAATGACATTCCACAACTGCGGCAACTCGTCGATGTGGGTCGCACGGAGGACGGCTCCGACCGGCGTGATGCGAGGATCTCCCGGAATCGCCCAGCGTGGGCCGGTCAAGGTTTCGCATTTGTCGATCATCGTGCGAATCTTGAAGATTCGGAACGGCCGACCATGCAACCCCAGCCGAACCTGCACATAAAACGCCGGTCCACGCGAGGTCAGACGCACCAACAGCCCTGCCAGGAGGATGACCGGCACTGCGGGAATCAACAGCAGGCTCGCCACCAACACATCCACGCACCGCTTCACCCGGAGATACCACCGCGCTGGTACGGGCCGCGGAGTATGGTGAATCTCCACCAGCGGTCGCCGCTCCCGGGGAGCATGCGGCAAGTCATTTCTGGTGTGTTTGCGACGGATGGCAACCTCACTGATCAAAAGACGGTTCGGATTCATATTTCCCTTCCATGGGTGACAATCGATGGGAGTGGCTCAGCTTAGTCAGTGCGGATGGAACTTCATGTCCCACGCCGTCAGAAACTGCACCATGAAATCTCGATACAGTGCCTCGGGAGTCGAGTCACCCGGTTCAATGGGATGGATGAAGTACAACTTGTACAAGCGAGGCCGAGCAGCAAAGTACAGTCGCGGATACTCCGGCGCTTCCCAAGTACCATCGCTCGTCCATCCCCAGTAAATGCGAATCGATTCCACCCCGGTGGCTTTGCGTTTCTCGAAATGACCAGTCCAAAAGGTCCCCTCTCGCTCCCCAAACCGAATCGTCTCCAGCCGGATCGAATCGACCACTTGATAGCCGCTCCCAAGATAACAATGCTCGGGATTATGGATGGAGACACGCCCTGCACGACCCGCGGTCAACGAAGTCAACACCCAACTTCCGGTCAAGCGATGGCGATAACGCCGGTTCTCGATCATGGTCTTGCGGTCATCCTCTTCCTGCCGGGGCAAGATCTCGCCAACCCAGTCACCAAGAGTCAACGGGATTTGATCTGTGATGTTACCCCCTGATGCATCCGATATGACATCTGTCCATCGATCTGTTGCCAACCCATGGTAGAAGCCGACGCTGGCCAAACTAACAGCCAAGATCAGCGCGATTCCCAATGATCGCATTCCTTTCACCTCTTCCCTGGAAAATTTCCTCTGCTTTGGCCCGAATTAGTTTTGTTAGCAAAAATGGATTTCTCAGGCCAGCGATTCTCCGAGGAACACGAATCCTGTGTGGGGTATGCCGAGTCGAGGGATCTTCTCCAAGGTGTGTTCAACCAGCGGTCGGCGACTGACATATTTTCGGGTACACATGATCAGGGCATCGCCGTGTTGCGCGATTTGATAGCTATCTGCCACCGTCGAGAGGTCGTTCGTATCGACGATGATCACGTCGAATTCCTGCCGCAACTGATCGAGGATGCGACGGAAGCGATCCCGTCCCAGGGCATGCTGAGCCGCCGAGTCCCATGCTCCTGCGGGGAGGAACCACAACTGATTCAGTCCGGTGCGGACCACCAAATCGGACGCGGTTCCATCGCCTCGGAGCAACTCGCACACACCAGGTCCGGCCGAAAGTCCCAATTGCTCATGCAATGCCGGCCGACGAAGATTGGCATCGATCAGCAAGGTCTTCCGCTCGGCCCGGGTCATGCTGACCGCCAGATGCCCCGCAAAAGTCGTCTTACCTTCGCCCGCCATCGCACTGCTCACCACGACGACCGGCGAACGTTTGCCCAACACGTGGGGCGCGAGGAACAGGCGGACTTTCTCGACGCCTTCCATGAACGGGTCTGACTTCCCACTGGCCGACTCGGCCACGGAGTCCGATGCCGAGATGTCGGGCAAGGTTCCGAGCAAAGGCACACCGTAGTCAGTGAGGTCTCGCACTGAGTAGACACGTTGCAACCGCCCTTCATACACGACTACCCCTGCCGCCACCATCACGAAACCGAGCATTGCTGCCGCCAATGTGAAAACAACCTGCTTTTTCATCTCGCGCTTGATCGGGATCGACGCGATTTGCCAGACACTCACACGTGGTTTCGATGCCTGCACCTCGACACTCTGTTGGTTCTGACGCCGCAACAGGTCCTCATAGGTGTTAATCGCATAGACGAGACTCGATTCATCCAAATCATATTCAGCAGGATCTTTCTCGCGATGGTTCATCGCAGCTTTAGCGGCAGCCAATTCGATGTTCGGAGGAACAAAAGAATCCAATTGCTGTTTGATTAACTGGCGTGCGGAGTCGCGCATCGACAATTCGGCTTTTGCTTTCTCCACCTCGGCATCTAAGGCTTTGCGTAGTTCCGCCTGATATTGTCGAACCAATTCGGTCGATCGAACTCGATGATATTCCTCCGCTTCAGCCTTTGCGGCTTCATACTGGGCAACGACACTCAGCACATCAGGATGATTAGGGTTCGCATAACTCCCGCGCATGTAGCTGACTAGTTTCTCAAGCCGGTCCCGTTTCTGATGCAGCCCCATCAGCTTCGGATCGCGGGAGAGGGCTTCTTCGAGTTCTTCTTTCGTGGGTTGTTGTGCGTCGACGTGATCTCGTCGATGGAGGATCAATTGCAAACGATGTTCGGCCAACCGGAAGTTCATCTCCGCGCGGCGATATTCTTCATTCCAGCGTGAGAACTCGGCAGAGCCAAGTTGACTTTTCAGCGTGGGTGTTTGGAGCTTATTGGTCTCGTCAGGACCCAGCACTTTTTTCCGATTGAGTTCCAACTTGAGCTTCAGATTCTTAACTTGCTCCTCCATCTGCTGACGGCTGCGATCCAAGGTGTCGAGAATCGTCTTTTTCTTCAGTTGGTCGATCATGACCACTTCTTTGATGTATGCCTGGTTGATCGCATTGACGATTTCGGCACATTCGTTGGCCCGTTCGCCGGTCATCGAGACTTTCATCAACTCGCTATGCTCGGAGAATTCGACCAGGACGTTTTCCTGCAACCAACGGACGGGATCCTCGCGAGAACGCAAGGTTTCGGTGTTGCCAATACGGCTGTCACGAAGGGCAGCACGAAGGACATTTTCCGAACGGATTGCATCCGCTTGGGTTCGGAGAAAAGTGAGGAACTCGTTGCGCACTGTCTGGGGATCGGAGCCGAGCAGGCCGACGTTGTTGGAATCGACACGCAACAGCGCCGTCGTCGTGTATTTTGCCGGGAAAAGATACCATGCGGCTGCTGCGAATGCGCCACCCAACAGAGAACCGGCCACGGCAATGACAAACCAATGATAGCGCAAAGCATGAAGAATGCGACGTGGTTCCAAGCCGGAATCGTCCTCATCCGAAGCGACTTTCGGAGAGCGTTCCGGATGAATACGGGGAAAGTGATGCAGATCGGGGGCCGAAGGGGCATCCAATTGACGCGGTTCGGGTTTCGGTAACATGAGGTTCTTCCTTGAACCAGAAATTCAATCCCTGATCGTCAGTAAATCAGGTCAATGCCAATTTTCGGCGCGGAGTCGTTCCCGGTGCCTCCAAGACAAGTCGATTGAGGATCCAAAGTTCTGCTCCTAGCATGGCGAGGCAGACAGGCATCATGAACCAGCCCGCCCAATCATGAAAGAATCGTTGCGCGAACTGAGGATGGGTTTGGTACATTACCCCCGTGGCGGTGATTCGGAGGATATTCGTGATCAGGGCAATGGGCACGGCGCTGAGCACGATGCAAATTCGATCCAATGCAGGTTTTCCGCTCAGCATCGCCACGCCGGTCGAGAAGGTGAAGAAGGTTACCAGCATCCGCAAGCCGCTGCACGCCTCCACGACGCCCAGCTTGATGTCATGAATCATGATGGTGTTGCCTTCGCGCACAGCGGGCTGCCCCAGAACTTGAAGCAAAAAAGTGCTCCCCCGACTCGCGAGGGTCTGAAGCGGTGCGCCGAGCATTGTCTCCAACTTATACGGCAAAGGGATCATGAAGAATAGGAAGGCGATGGCGGGCCAGGCGGCTCGAAACGCCGATCGACCGCCCAAGCAAAGCACGATCGCGGCCAGACACGGCAGGAGGGCGACGGCATCGAACCAGAAGAAGATGAACGTCCCGCCGAGCAAGCGAAGGCTCAAACCGACCGCAAGGGCGACCAGACCCCAACCCCACGCGGGGCTCCCGATCTGCCAACGATCACGACGCAGCCAGAGTAGGTAGGCCGAGAAGATCGGGACAAGCACCCCGTGGGAGTAGCCCGGATCCGTGGCCCACTTGTGGGCCAACCCTTGCAAGGTCGGCCAGAATGCCCACACCAGCACCCCGAGGCTGACAATCCAAGCAAGTGCATTCGGGGATCGAAAATCGACCTTGAAATCCCTGGGAATTTTTGTCATGGGCCGCCAGCGACTTGAAGATTCCATTCCCATGGCCACCGCATCCATTCGGGGGCATCGCGGACGTGGGGCGAGAGGCCGCGATAAGGCATTCACACAAAGAAAACCCGGCACGATGGTAATGGGATTGATCGTGAGCGTCAACCCGGTTTTGGCTGGGTTGAAGCTCGCTCGCCTCTGGGAAAGCCTTAAACCAGCGACGTTCCCAGTGTTTCGTTCAGAACTGGTTTGCTGGAATCCGCTGCCCTGCAAGCTAGGCCAAGCTGGGTGGGTTGTTCGATAATCGCGGCGGCCTCAACCGCGATAC
>JAOAAM010000284.1 GCA_026418875.1 Gemmataceae bacterium
GAGCAGGCGCAACCCCTCCTCCCCCAGCCCTTGGAATGAATACGGACTGGTTCTCGGTTTGAAGGCTCCGCCACGGAGAATGTTGGCCCCCGCTCTCTTCACTCGGGAGGCGATCGCGTCCAGAACCTCCTCATTCTCGACGGCGCAAGGCCCGGCGATGACGGCGAAATAGCCGCCGCCAATCTTCGTCGGACCCACCTGAATTACAGTATCCGCTTTGTGAAACTCACGACTCGCCAATTTGAAAGGCTTCAGGATCGGCAGCACTTGCTCGATGCCCGGTAAAACCCGGAACGACTCCGCCGCCGGGTTCGTGTCGTCGCCAATCGCGCCAATGATCGTGCGGAATTCGCCCTTGACGGGGAATGGGGTGAAACCCGATTGCCGCACGTGCTCGAGGATGTGCTCAATTTGCTCGGGAGTGGCATCCGGACTAACGACAAGGATCATCGAGACAACCCGCGAGCGACGTCTGATTGATGGAGGGATTTTCCGACCGCCTCGGCAATTCGCTTCAAGCCCGCCATGAGGCTATCGTACTGCTCCGGCAAGAGCGCCTGCGGCCCGTCGGAGAGAGCTTTCTCGGGGCAGCAATGGACCTCGACGTGCACGCCATCGGCCCCTGCCGCCACGGCTGCCCACGCCATTGCCGGGATCAGGTCGGGCCGCCCTGTGGCATGACTGGGATCCACGATCACGGGCAAATGGGATAGGCCTTTCAAGTTCGGCACTGCCGCAAGGTCCAACATGTTCCGCGTCGAATCCTCGAAACTGCGAACGCCACGTTCGCATAGGACGACGTCGGGATTGCCCGCCGAAAGAATATACTCTGCCGACATCAACAGGTCTTTCACCGTCGCGCTCATGCCCCGCTTCAGCAAGACGGGCTTCCGCGCCTGGCCGACTTCCTTGAGCAGATCGAAATTCTGCATGTTGCGAGCGCCGATCTGGACCATGTCCGCATAGCGGAGCACTAAGTCCAACTGCCGCGGATCCATCACTTCGGTGACCACGGGCATCTGATACTTTTTCCCAACCTCGGCGAGGATGCGAAGCCCCTCCTCGCCCAAACCCTGGAAAGAGTACGGGCTGGTTCGGGGCTTGAACGCTCCGCCGCGCAGGATGTTTGCTCCAGCTTGCTTCACCCGCCGGGCAATTTCGTCGAGGAACTCGTAATTCTCGACGGCGCAAGGGCCAGCGATCATTCCGAGATTCCCGCCACCGATTCGAGTGGTGCCGACGGAGATGACCGTGTCGGCCCGGTGAAACTCCCGGCTGGCCAGTTTATACGGCTTCTGGATGCGCAACACTTGCTCGACACCCGCCAAGCTGCAAAAAACTTCCTCGGCATGGGGAATGTTCTCGTCGCCAATCGCTCCAACGATCGTGCGATGCTGGCCTCGGCTGACATGGGGCGTAAAGCCCAATTCACGTACCCGATCCAAAACGTGTTGAAACTGCTCTTCCGATGCGTCGGGTTTCAGAACCAAAATCATATGCGATTCGCCTCACTCTCAGCGGCGGAACATCGTTGAGTCGACCGTACTCGGATATTCAACGAAAACCCTGCCCCTGCGGGAACAACCGTGGCCCCTGGAATCGACTTCACTTCGGGAGGCGACCCTGGGGACCTGCGGAAATGCCGACTTGCCTGGGCCTAGTCACCAGACACCGGGGCGACGGGGAAGGACCCCAAAACGGTCATCATCTCGCACCTGT
>JAOAAM010000003.1 GCA_026418875.1 Gemmataceae bacterium
CCAAAACACTCCTCCATGCCGATGACGCCAAGAAACCGTGGTTCGACATCTCGCTGGCTCAATGGTCGTTGCACCGCACTTTCTTTGGCAAGAAGGCCGACCCGCTCGACTTCGCCCGTATCGCCAAGAACGAGTACGGCATCCTGGCCGTCGAGTACGTCAATCAGTTCTACCGTGACAAGAAGAACGATGACAAAGCCCTGGCTGAACTCAAGAAACGGGCCGAGGGGGAGGGGGTCCGCAGTCTTCTCATCATGTGCGACGGGGAGGGAGCCTTGGGCGATGCCGACGAGAACCGCCGCAAGCAAGCCGTTCAGAACCATGTCCGCTGGGCGGAGTGGGCCAAGGAACTGGGCTGTCATTCGATCCGCGTCAACGCGCAAAGCTCTGGCAGCTACGAAGAGCAGCTCGAGCGCGCGGCCGACGGATTACGCCAACTCACCGAACGCACCGCCGCCATGGGCATCAACACCATCGTCGAGAATCACGGCGGCCTCTCATCCAACGGCGAGTGGCTGGCCGCGGTCATGAAAAAGGTCAACCACCCCTGCTGCGGCACGTTGCCCGACTTCGGCAATTTCAACATCGGCGGCGGAAAAACCTACGACCGCTATAAAGGTGTCAAAGAGTTGATGCCTTTCGCCAAAGGCGTGAGCGCCAAATCGCATGACTTCGACGAGGCCGGCAACGAGGTCCACACCGATTACCGCAAGATGCTGAAAATCGTCTATGATGCGGGATACCGCGGTTTTATCGGCGTCGAATATGAGGGAAGTAAGCTAAGCGAGCCGGAGGGCATTCGCGCCACCAAGAAACTCTTGGAGCGTGTCCGATCAGAAATCGCCGGCTGAGGCCTGCCGAGTCTCGATTTCGATGCAAGCCAGAGGCGGGCGGGGAAAGGTGGTCCCCCGCCCGCCTCCTTTGGATCGCCAATAGCACCTCAAAACAGGCCGAACAGTTTTAGGACGCCTAGGAATCCCATCCCGGCCACGAAACCGAGGAGTAGCCCGACGGCCAAGGTCACCTTTTGCGACCAGCTTCGTCGCGGCTTCGGCTCCGGAACAATGGGCGGTGGCAAGACCGAGACCGAACCCGCGGCCACCGCGGTCAGGGCGGATCGCTGGCTGGGCCAAGTGCTCGAATCCGCCATCACCGTAAACGTGTCGTGATCACTGTCGCCGCTTGAACCCAAGAACGTGGTCGAAGGAACCGCATGGGGGGCCAAGGCCAAGGCCGCATCCAAGGGAACTTGGTACCTCTCCAGCGGATTCTTCGCCATCATTGTCTCGACGATCTCGACAACGGCGAGCGGCACGTCCTTCCGCAATTGCGTCAGCGGGGCGGGTCGTTCTGTGAGATGGCGGACCAGCTTCTCCAGGGCTTGTCCCCCGGGGAACGGCGGTTGACCAGTCAGAAGGAAATAGAGCGTGCAACCCAGGCTATATAGACCGGAGCGGATATAGACTTCGTGCCAATCCCGTGCCTGTTCCGGCGAGAGGTAGTCGGGCGTGCCGATCACCGTACGACGATCAAACGGCACCGACTCGCCGTCGATCTCGGATTCCGAGGCATGAAGCCGCGCCAAGCCGAAGTCGAGAATTTTTAACAACGGCCCCGCGCCCAGCGGATTGTTGCGCTGGACAAGAAGGTTCGACGGCTTGATGTCCCGATGCACCATTCCCCGTTCGTGGGCATACTGCAATCCGAGGGCCGCCTGGCGGATCAACTCACAAGCCACCCCCACCGGCAGCGGACCGTCACGTTGCACCAACGACTGCAAGTCCGGCCCTTCTACGTATTCGAGAACGAGAAAATATCGACCGCCCACATGATCCGCGTCATAAGCGGTCACGATGTTGGGGTGTTGCAGCCGGGCGGCCAATTTGACTTCACGCTCGAACAACTGACGTGCCCGTTCCGTCTGGACCAAGTCCGAGGCAAGCACCTTAATGGCCACCAGCCGGCCCATGCCCGTGTGTTCAGCCTTGAACACGCGGCCCATGCCGCCCTGCCCGATCGGCTCCAAAATCTTGTATTGACCCAACAAAAAGCCTTCGGTCCGACCCGCCAACAGCATCCGCACCTGAAAGCGAGTCAAAATTCGCCTTTCGACGAGTAGCTTGCCCAGTTGCCGTCCATCCGCCGTCTCCGCGGCCGCTTCGTAGGCATGCTGCATCTGCTCCGGCGTCAGCAGACCGCTACGCCGCAACCGCCGCATGAATACTTCTCGGCTCACTGTCGGCGCCGACATGCCCCCAGTTCCCCCGTCCCAACGGACAATCCGCATTATAATGCCCCAGCAACACGGATCAAACCTCAACCCCGCCGGTGGGCACTCCCAGAAGGCGGCAAGAATTCGCCAAAATTCTCGCCAAGGGGGCGTGGATGCCTCGATGGTCGGCGGATCAGGAGTATCGCTGCCCCGCCGGCGGTTTTCGACATTCGGGAGACAGGGTGGAGCCAGCGATCGCCCAGCACGACATCGAATCGCCGTCCGGCTGGTACGTCGATCTAGTCTTCGATCGGCCAATGGATCATGCGTACACCTACGCCGTCCCCCCTGAGTGGGTTGGCAGGGTCGCGATCGGACAACGGGTCGAGGCACCGTTCGGTCGTGGCAATCGCCCTGAGGTCGGAATTGCCGTCCGTGTCCATCAGCAACCCCCTACGATCGACCCGAAGACGATCCTCAACATTCTCGACACTGAACCTCTCGTGCCCGAATCGCTGTTACGACTATCCCGCTGGCTCGCCGACTATTACCTCGCCTCATGGGGCCAGGCTCTGTTCGCAGCCATTCCTGCCGCCGTCCGCCAAGATGCCGGCCAACGTGAGACCATCCTCATCGAAGCGGTTCCAGGATCGTCGACCACCTCCCGAT
>JAOAAM010000051.1 GCA_026418875.1 Gemmataceae bacterium
CAACTTGGCGCTCGCCTACCGGGACGCGGGCCAGCTGGATAAGGCCCTGACGCTTTGGCAGGAGACGTGGAAACGCATGACGGCCCAGTTCGGGGCCGACCATCCCGACACCCTGCTGTGCGCGAACAACCTGGCGTTGGCTTACCGCGATGTCGGCCAGTTCGACGAAGCCCGGAAACTTTGGGAGGAAACCCTGTCGCACATGAAGACCACGCTGGGGGCCGATCACCCCGGCACGCTCACCGTCATGAGCAACCTGGCGTTTTGCCACCGAGCCGCCGGAGATCTGGAGAAGGCCCTGAGAATCTGGCAAGAAACCTTAATGCACATGAAGACCCGATTTGGCGTCGACCACCCCCATACGCTCACCACGATGAATAACGTGGCATCGAGTTATCAAGCCGCCGGAAAGCTCGACCAGGCCCTGCCGCTTTTGGAGGAAGTGCTGAGGCTGCGCAAAGCCAAGCTCGGTTCCGATCACCCCGACACGCTCATCAGCATGAACAACTTGGCCGAAACTTACCGGACCGCTGGTATGTTGGAACAGGCGCTGCCTCTGTTGGAAGAGACGCTCACTCTCATGAAAGCCAAGCTCGGGGCCGATCATCCTAACACGCTTGCTACCATGAATAACTTGGCGTTAGGTTACATGAGTGCCAGCGACTTCGACCGAGCGATCCCACTTCTTGAAGACTCGGCTTCCGGTGTCGAAAGGCATCAGTTTCAGCTCGATTCTGCACGCGGGATTATTTTCAACACCATCAACGGTTACGAGCAAGTAGGGCAGATCGAGAAGGCGGAGCAATGGCAACGCAAGTGGCTAGCCGTCGTCATGGAGCGATCCGGGAACCGATCGCCGGCTTACGCTGACGAGTTGGCGGCGCTTGGGCGGCTGTTGCTACGGCAAGCCAAATGGGCCGAGGCGGAGCCGAAGCTCCGTGAATGCTTGGCCATCCGCGAGAAAACCCAGCCCGACGCTTGGACGACGTTTCACGCCATGTCCGTGCTCGGCGGAGCGCTCCTGAGCCAGGCTGCCAGGGCCGAGGACGACGGCAAAAAAACGAAGCTGCTAGCCGAAGCGGAGCCGCTCTTGCTCAAAGGCCTCCACGGAATGGAGCAACGTGCATCGGCGATACCGGAGAACTTGGGCATCGCTCCAATTCTCGAGGCCATCGACCGGCTGATCGAGTTGTTTGCGGCCAAGAATCAGCCCGATGAGGCCGAGAAATATCGCAAACTGCGGGAAAAGCATCTCTCGCTCAAGAATGATGCGAAATAATCTCACATCCCCGAGCGGGGGGCGTTAGCCCGCCGTGTCTTGATGTGCGTTTGTCTCCCCGAGCGGCGGGCGTTAGCCCGCCGTGCAAGCCTCAACACTCTGCAAAGTGTCGGCGTGACACGTTCAATAAAAACACAAGACGGCAAGACATCACACGGCGGGCTGACGCCCGCCGCTCGGAGTGAATCTGGGGTGAGTTCGGGATGAGTTGCGGACTGGAGTCGCAAACGCGGCAGGAAGGTCTAACTTGGCTGATCACTTCGACGACCTATGGCACGTGGTTGCCCGGTGATCCTCGCGGGTTTGTCGGCCGAGTCCGCGACGCCAGGCCCGATGATCCCACGACCATTGCACGACGGATCGAGCATGACAAAGTTAACACCGACTATGACCGTGATATTCCGGGGCTTTACGCGGCTTCGAAAGGGAGTTTAAAACGCCAACCCGTTTGGTTAACCTCGGAGCAAGCCAAGGTCGTGGTCGCACAGTTTGAGTTAACCGCCCGCTATCGAAGTTGGGACCTGCACGCAACGGCTGTCATGGCCAATCAGTTCCATCTAGTCGTCACGGCACCGGTCTCACGGCAGACGGACGATTTGCTCCGAGATTTCAAGAGTTATGCCTCACGCGAACTCAATCGACGTTGGGGCAACCCGAGGGGTGGAACTTGGTGGACGGCATCAGGCTCACGGCGACGCTTGCCCACCGACGATGCGATCTCCGACGCGGTTCGCTACGTTTTGAATCAACCACGGTTCCTTGCCCGTTGGCTCAATCCTCGTTTGGGAACCATTGAACAGTGGCTTCATCGCGGCGAGTGATCTCCGAGCGGCGGGCGTCAGCCCGCCGTGGGTAGCCTCGAAACGCTACTTCGAGTGCCCTGCGTCAGCGCGCCCAGTGACTTTTTTCCCCTTGCATTGGTTGCGACTCGATGATATGCCGCCCCGGGGGCGGTGCTCCATCGATTGGGGTTCTCCGGGCCACCGCGAGGACACACGGGGCGGTTCGGCAAAAGGATGGGGAACCTGGCAGGCGAGGCGGATCATGCGATCGGGCAAATTCCGAAGATCGGCGAAGGCGATTCGCATCGAGTGGACGGCGTGGGCCTTGACCACCCTCGCGCTGGCCGCCGGCTGCGTCACCGACCGCCCCGATCCACGTCGCCCCGATCCCTTGACCGGCTTGCCCAAGCAAATCCCTCCGGCCGACCGGGCCATCTCCTCCACCTTCGACCCGAAACGGAATGAAGCGGCCGCAGTCACCGCCTCGGCGAACACCAACCCCGGAAGCATGAACGGCGGCGTCTCGAACCTGAGCATCGGTGGAACCTCACCAAGCTCGCCCTCGTCGACCTCCAGCACCGCAGCTTCGGCGTGGTCCGGCACCGAGTCGAAGACGGTCCCCCCGACGAGCACGATTGGGACACGGCCCGGGTTGACACCCGCCGAACCCGTCTCGGTCATGGTCGGCGGCGGACCCCGCATTCGCACCTTCGAAGAAGCACAACAGTTCCTCGCGGCTCGCGGCGTCAAATGGCAAGACCTGCAAACCACCGGCGAAGGCGAGTGGAAATTCTCGTGTTCAATCCCCAACAAAAACAATCCCAACAGCGTCCGCACTTACGAGGCGCGAGACCGCTACGGCTTGCATGCCATCCAGAAGGTCATCGATCAGATCAGCCGCGACCAGCAATAATGGCAGCAACGATCGCCCCTCGGACCACGGCGTTCATTTCCGCCGTCCTCGGATCGCCTGAGCCGCTCATTCCCCCAGCACTTTGATGAGGATGCGCTTAGGGCGGTGTCCGTCGAACTCGCCGTAGAAAATCTGCTCCCACGGACCCAAGTCCAGCTTGCCCTTGGTGATGGCGACGACGACCTCGCGGCCCATAATCTGCCGCTTCAAGTGCGCATCCGCATTGTCCTCCCCGGTGCGGTTGTGATGGTAAAAATTCGGGTCCGGGTTGAACGGGGCCAGCTTCTCCAGCCAGACGCCGAAATCATGGTGCAGACCCGATTCATCGTCATTGATGAACACGCTGGCCGTGATGTGCATCGTGTTGCACAGGACAATCCCCTCCTGCACGCCGCTCTTCGACACGGCATCCTGCACCCGCGGCGTAATGTTGAGAAACGCCATCTTCGAGGGGATGTTGACGGTCAGGTACTCGGTGTGGCACTTCATGTGGTGATCCTCCAATTCAATCAGGGTGTCATCGCCAAGGTCCGAAGGAATCCGGCCTGCGTCAATGGGAATCACGACATGATCGCGGCCAAGGCTTCGGCGATGATGGGGCTGCCGGTCACTCCTTGACCAGGATGCGGAACCCTGAGCCGATCTCGCAAATGCAATTCAAGCCGAAATGACGGATCGCCGCGAGGGCCAGTTGGGCCTCATCAGTGGACGAGAACGAAGCGAGGACGCGCCGACCGTCGGTCAGGTTGACCGTGGGGCCTTGCTCTTTCACCGCCAGCTCGTGGACTTGGATGGGGATGCGGCGGGCACCCAGCGGCACCCCTCGGGGGGCGGCACCATGACTGAGATAGAAGACGAAACCTTCTTTGCCGATCCGCACCTGCTCGGTGAGGGGAAAGCGTTGGACCATCTGCATGGCGATGCGGGCTTGATGTTCGCTCGTGGCGATCGGGCCGAGGTCGAACGGGGCGGAGATGAGGTGCCAACCGTCGGCCGTCTTGCGCAGATCGAGCTTGATCGGGTCGATGGGTGTCCGCTCGCCGACCCGGCCCCAGCCGGGGATTTCCAGAGCCTGCCGCGGGGTGAGTTGTGGCAGCGCCTGGGGGAAGCGTGACATGGCCGGAGTGAGCTGCCGGCGGGGGGTGCCGTTCTTCAGCAGGGACGACATGCGTGGGTTGGGCGAGCCGATGAAACCCAACTCGTTGAAGCCGTATTGCTGGATGATCGCCAAAGCCTGCTGGGCGTCGTCGGGGTGCGGGCCGAAGTTGAACAGGACGTGGCGGTCGTTGGCGATCAGGAAGCTGCCGCGATCGTCGATCACCCGCAACGACTCGGGGTCGAAGGGGATCACCTCGCGGGCAAAGCCGGGCAAGGGCGGAGCCTGCCCTTCGGTCAGCCAGACTTCCATCACGGGGCCATTCGTGCCAATGGCGGCGTACTCGGAGAGTCGCAACTCGGCAATCAGCCGCCGGGCTTCGTAAGCGGCCCGACGATCGTCGCCGAAGTCTTTCAAGCGTGTCTTCCCGGCCCAAAGTTCCCAGTTTTTGCCCGTGCGTCGCACCTCGGCCGCCATCGGATCAAATTGGGTGAACTTGAGGCGATCAGTCCCCACGGCCGGCCCTTCGGGCATTTGCGTGATACTGTCGGGGAGTCGAGCTGGTGCCGGTGCGGCTGCCGGGCGAGCCGAGGGAGCGGTGGGTGCCTGAACCGGCGGCGGGGCGGAAACCGGCGGCAGCGGAGTCCGAGGCGCGATCGGCCGTTGCGCTGGGATCGGAGTCTGGCCGGAGACTAAGCGAACCGATGCCAGGAAAAACACCGCACCAACCAAGCCGATCCGTTGGGCACGCATCATGCCGATCCTCGGCGGACTGAGGGCCATCAGCAAAAATCGGCTGGGAAACGGGGCGATCTTGAACGGATGTGCGGGAAAAAGCGAGGCCGGCGTGGTCGTAGCCGAGTGCTCGGCCCCCGCAGGCGCGCGGACGAATGGAGTGATCGTCCGGGGACGGACGGGTAGAGGACCTGTCCATCCCTTCGGCAGCCTGGCAGCCACTGACCTGGCGGGTCCAGGGGAGGTCAAAGGCCCATGGCTTTGCGTCACCAGGTTTCCCTGGTTTTGCCCTTTCGAGGAGGAAAGGTACTGCGCCGCGGGCTAAGACGACCCCGCCGACCTCCGACCGCGCCCCCAAGACGGACACGGCCGTTCGCTCGGTGAAGCCTAGAACGAAAAACCACCCCAGGCAAACCGTGCGTGACGGCTCACCCCGGACAGCGCCATTGCTCCCGCGAGGCATGTCGGCGAGGCGACGATCCTGATTTCTCCGCACCCGCTCATTCGTGTCGGCTATCGAAACGACTTGCTCGCCTCATTCGGCACGGTCGCAGCATTGACCGGCATCGCGCACGGCGGTCCAGAAGCAACGAAAACTGTCAGAACGGCAGCGGGCTGGATCGACTCGCTGTCCCAGAATTCGTGCGACTTCAATCTTGGGCAGACCTCCTTTGAAATACCCGTGACCTCGCAGGATCCGCTCGAACGACTCCCATGTGCCACCAGAAATGGCGTCCGGATTGCGGTAACGTGGCTGCCTCGGCACCGTTCGCGAAACCTTCGGATAGGCTGCAAGCACCGCATCCCAGTCGGCGAAATACCACGCCTCCAGTTCCTCGATCGCGATACGATTCACGATCTGCCAGTTTTTCCTAGAGCGGCTTCGTGAACACAGGCCAGCACGGGCTGCGATCTGCTCCAAGTCTCCCTTGAGTCGTTGACAGTCGTCATCGTCTCGATCGATGAGCACAAAAATCCGCCAACTCGGGGGCAACCATTTTGCGTAGCTCTTCAGCCGCGATTCGAGATTTGCCAATAAATCACGTTTTCCTTGAATCGGATGAATCTCAAAAGTTCGACTCGGGGACAAAAACCGCGGCAAAAGCGCACGCAGGAACGCCTCCATGGATGGCTCTTCCACGAAGAAGACCAAACGGTCGATCATCGACGAGGTGCCTCGCGAGGACTTGGAGCCGGCATCCCTTCATTCACGAGAGGATCGCCGACGGCGAAATGGCCTTCCATCCACAATTGCCCGAGCAACGCGCCATTCTCAACAAACTCGGTCACACCCTCAATGTCCGAGACTCGCTTCGTCTGCGTGTACCCCTGCTCGTCACGCCAGAGGATCCGCACCTCGTCTGGTCGAAGTGCATTCAAGAAAAACGGCGAATGTGTCGTGACCAGCAATTGTGTGTGTTCGGTCGCATTGCGGCACTCTTCGGCCAACTCCGGCAACAATCGCGGGTGGAGAAAATTCTCCGGCTCCTCGATGCCAATAAACGGCGGTGGCGTGGGGTCGTACAGAAGCACCAGATATGCCAGAATCTTCAGCGTGCCGTCCGACGCAAATCGAGCCAGCACGGGATGGGCGAACGGCGCATCTTTAATTTGGAGGAGCAACCTCCCATCCGGCATTGTCTCGGCGAGAACCTTTTCGATCCGTGGCACTCGCTGACGCAGCACTTGAAAAATCTTTTCCAGGCGATCGGGATGCTGCTCCGCGAGATATTGGATCACGTTCGCCAAGTTGTCCCCGGTGCGTGACAACCGCTCCTGAGGACCCGCCTCGGGTTGTCCGCGAGCATTCTCGGCAGACAGATAGGAGACGTACCAGCCGGTGATGAAATCACGCAACGCCACGACCCGTGGATGCTCCTCGAACTGACCCAAGGCGTTGACCGCGAGCAGGTCGGCACTTTTGAGGGGGATTTCCACCCGCTGGTCCTCTTCGTCGGGCAATTCACCGCTCACCGCTCGACCTTTCCCTTCGCGATATTCGAGAAAGCGGAACGGCTTGCCGTGCGCGCCTCGCCGCCACTGGAGCCATTCCTCGACGACGACGGGACTCCCCCCCTTCTCGTCCACGCTCAGGTGATAGGTAATGATCGGGTACTTCGACTCCTTGTATTTGATCTCGATGGTGATCGGACCTTGCGAGTTTCGAGTTCTCAGTTCTTTGGCCCGGCCCCGCTTGTCCCAAGCTCGTCGCAAACCCATCTCGAAACATTCGGCCAGGAACGCAAAGACATCAAAAACGGTCGATTTGCCGCTCCCGTTCGCGCCGAGCAGCACGGTGAGGGGCTTGAGGTTCTGAAATTCGACCTCGTGCAGCACCCGAAAATTTTTCACTTTCAGGTATTGGATCCGTGGAGGCACCAAATTCAGATTCGTCGAGTCATCCACCTTCGCCTCCCCGATGCCCCTTCCGCCGGTTAAACGTCGTTCGGGATCTCGATTCGCGACTCCATCGATGGAATCCAATTCACACAAAGTCTGAGACCGGCCGCCATCGACTCGCGCCAGAGTCGGGGTTACCCCCCGCTGAGGCGGTTCAGGCCGAAGTCGCGTGGCAGTTCACGATAGATCGAGTGAATGTGGTTCGCCGGGTTGCCGTGTACGTCGGTTTGTGTGTTCAGAAATTGGATGATGAAATTCGGCCCCTGCACCCGGTAGGTCCGCGACTGACCCGTCTTCGTCCCACCGGAAAACGCAAAGTGAACCCGCTCGAATCCGCCCGCGACGACCGCTTGCCACTGCGACTCGGCGATCGGCGCAGCCAGGCGAGCGAGGTAGTTGCGGATGAGCTTCTCCAAAAGGGCCTTCTGTGGTTCGGTCATCGCCGATGCCGCCAATCCCACCGGTGCGCCGACCTTCTCCTCGGCGACAAATTGCGTCGGCTCGGGGAAGTGTTTCGGCTGGTGCGCGACTTGCCTTTGCTCGTCGCTCAGCGACTCGAACAAGGCCAACGCCGGGTCCTCGCTGTCGGCCAAGGTGCGGTAGCCCGATTTCGGCCCGAGCTTGATCTCCGCCGGATTCGCCCCGAAAAACGCCGGCGTCGCCGAGACGATCGCGCCATCCTTCAGCGTCAGGTTCAAGGACAAGTGATGCCCGTCGATCCGCCAGCCCCAGGCATCTTTCGCCCCGGGTTTCCCGAAGATGGAGACAAAGTACCACCCCGGGTTCCGCGTGAAGCGTTTCGGCTTCTCGAATTCATCGAGCATCGCCTCCAATTCAATCACCATTTGCACCTGTTTGAAGCCGCTGTCGCTGACGGCGGTTCGCACCAGATCCATCGCCGCTTCACGCTGTGCCTCGGTCATGTCGCTCAGCGGCACTCCCTTGCGGGTCGGGCGATGCTCGGCATCCTCGAGCGGCACGAATGCAAAGCGGAAACGCTCCGGGTCGTCGAAGGGAAAACACGCCTTGGCCCGTTGCTCTTCCGTCAGTGTTTCGAGGAACCGCTGCGCGCAATCCGCCATGCGTTGGCCGAGTTGGGCCGGCTCCCGTGCCAGCCCCCCAGGCAGCCCCAGCAACACGCAGACCAGGCTGACAGCCAACTTACGCGACAGGAACATGGCGGGCTTCTCCGATGCGGGAAAATGGGGCAGGAACGTGCCACGGCGGGATCGAACCCCCCGTGGTCCATGCCGCTAGTGTATGCGGCCCGGCGATGGGGCGTGAAGGTCGGGCAGCTTGGTCCGGGCCGTCACCGTAAACTCGCCACGGGCGACACGACCCGGGGGGGCCAACCGGATCATGAAACGAAACTGATGTCCAAAATCTCGAACCGAATCACCCCGCGAGGGACTTGGATCTCGACGGTCTCGCCTTTTTTCCGGCCGAGCAACCCTTGGCCGATGGGACTGGTGGTGAGGATTTTTCCCTCGTCGAGATTCTCCGAACCGGGACCGACCAGTTCGTACACCTCTTCCTCGTCCAGATCCAGATCCCGGACGCGGACCCGGCTACCGAAAACGACCGTATCCTTGGGCAGACTCGACGGATCGACGATGTAAGCACGCGCTAATTCGTCTTCCAGGTTGCGGATTCGAGCTTGGAGGATTCCTTGGTCTTCCCGGGCGGCGTGGTACTCGGCATTCTCGCTCAGGTCGCCCAACTCCCGGGCCGCGGCTACACGCTTCGTGATCTCCACCATGTCGTGTGTTTTCATGCGTTCCAGCTCGGCCTTCTTCTTCTCGAAGCCTTCCCGCGTCATCGGAATCCGGTCGCTGCTCATACTCGCGACTCCTCAGATCGTCACTCCACCGCCATTGCCGACACTCAAAAAACGAGAAGCGGACAGGAAACTTGCGTTTCCTCCGCTTCCCCCGCGGGCCGTGGCCCTCAGCAGCATTATTGTAGTTGCTGCCATCCCAGATGCAATCGAAACCCGCATCTCCGAGCGGCGGGCGTCAGCCCGCCGTGTTCTTGATGTGCGTGCCTCCCCGGAGCCGACGACGCTAGTCGTCGGGTCATGTGACCCTTTCACTCCGGAATCGTCACCGCCTCCCGGCCCGCACGAGTCGCCAACGCCGGCATCCAGCCGGGCGAAGTGGGGGTATAGCCCAGGCAGCCGCAGCGGGTCACGCCTTGTGTTAGCAAGAGAATGTTGACAGCCGAGAACGCGGAGAACAGACCCGCCGCGGCCAGCCAGGCCACCGCCGGGAATCGCCCTGATATTAACCTGTCTCTTATACACATCT